>NZ_CAWUDP010000048.1:0-80071 GCF_963920835.1 Scytonema sp. PCC 10023 | reverse complement strand
TAACTGTCTTAACTGTCTTAACTGTCTTAACTGTCTTAACTGTCTTAACTGTCTTCTAATTTATTTACCTAACTATCTGTTTAACTGTTTTATAACTAAATATGTTAAAGTATAAATTATTACTCTAATTTTATTCTGAAACATAAATGCTAACAAGATATAGCCACTACTATAAATGTTATGAATACTATTCATATATTGTTTATACGCTTAAATAAACTGTGTGAATTAGCAAAATAACACACTGTAATTTTATGGTAAAAATTAGTAAAAAATAATATAAATTTTTTTATATAATAATATGATCATTTAATTTTATGGAAAAAAATATAGTAATTTTCTGTGATATTCCTATTCTTGAAACTTTATGCAATAATGTATTCGGAAAGTTAAAACCTGCTAAATAACAAGCATATGGATTGATAATTGGATGGCGAAATAACGCAAAATACTGAAGCGGCTTATATCAGTAATACGGTACTGTCTCCTCCTTTTGAAAGCCTCAACTTTACCCTCAATGCAAGGGTTTACCTCCATTGGGCTTTGCCAGATGGGCTGACAACACGTGAGTCTACAGAAGAAGGAATAACATTTCCTAACGTTCCTAATCGTTGGGCGATCGCTTGTTTGAAAAATGGTACTTTTCAAAGCAATGGGTCGTAGAAAGCTATTATCTTTACCCCGAAGGAGAAGAACCAGAAGTAACCACCAACATTTTTCAGATTGCTAACAAAGATGAAGGGGAATACCAGCCGTTTCGCTTTCTCGGTCGTCATCAAACCATTCCAAGTCAATAGATATGCTTAAATATTCAATTCGATTGTTACTTCACTATTTCAAGTATAGGGAAGTACCTGTGTTTCACTGATTCATCCCGCATTTATGCAACGCCTAAATCCTTTCTACGGAAAAGTGTATGGACTTAAACGAGATTAAAGATAAACTCCTAAAAGACCAATCTTTTGAGAACTCTTTTACGGTCGAATTCCTCGTAAAAGATGAGTTGTTAACTATTGATTGTAGTCAACAAGGTCAAGACCAGACCTATGCTGGTCAGTTAAATCGACAGACCTCTGTGTCAACTATTCTTAAAGACATTGCTTTAGCAGCCACTATCAACTCCCCGCCTCCAACTTTAAACGGTTTAACGGTTGAAATAAAACACGTTTCAATTACCATTCATTCTAAGAAAAGGAACGTAGTCCTTGAGATAGGTTCATCTCCTGAAAAACCAAATGTTATTATTTGTTTAGGAAAAACCGAATCAGATATTGAGGGACAAAATTGGGGAACTATACTAGGCATTGAGGTGAATCTTCCCAATGCGATCGACTTGTCAGGTATTCCTTTGCTTGGCAGCATTATTAGTCCTTTAGAAATTAATAAAATTAGTTTAGTCATTGCGTCTGAACCTCTCCTTCCTATTGATCGGATTGAAAAAAAATATCCTAGATTTTTAGGAGATAACGTGAGACCGGGACTTACTCTCAATGCGAGTTTTCGCATAGGAGAAAAAGAATATACTTTTCCGATTTTGGTCAAAAATCAAGCGCCTGGAGTCTATAGCGCAGCAGCCTTAGTCAGTAACGAAAGTCAGAGTGAATTAGATATTGAAATTAAGGGCGTTATTCAAGTCAATCAACGATTTGGTTCTTTTCACTTCCTTACCCTTACTTTTGAACTCGATACGCAAGGCTCTCTCAAGCTGATTCCCGAAATCGTTGTCGATGTGTCTGGTTTTATCATAGACCTTTATAGATTGATCATTGCAATTCCCTTTAACGAACCTGAGACAAATGGGATTACTCTTGAAGGTCTTGGGGTGGCACTGAAAACAAAGACTTTAACCATTAGTGGCACCTTTTTACATACAGAGAAGGAAGCCGGGGAATTGTATGCTGGAAAAGTTTCAATTTCTCTGGCAAGCCAATATTCTCTGACAGGTTTAGGAGCCTACGCAGAACTTAATAAGGAGGGAGGTTTTGGTCTATTTATCTTTGTCTTAGTCGGTTTCCCCAAAATTCGCGTGACAAAAATAGTTGACATCAAGGGCTTAGCAGCAGGATTGGGCTATAACTTTGATTTGAAGTTGCCGGATGTTGGATTGATTCAACAATTTCCGTTTGTTGCAGCAGCAATGGGAGGTGATGTTTTTGGGTCTTCTCGACCATCGGCTGGCTTAGCAAAGCTTGACACCCGTATCATTCCCAAAGCGGATACCTACTGGCTAGCGGCGGGAATTCAATTCACGGCTTATAAGCTAATTGAAGGGTTTGGTCTGCTGACCATCAAGTGGGGAGAAGATTTAGAATTAGCTTTAATGGGAATCGCCGAGCTAAAAGTCCCTAAAACGGCCAACAACCCGATCGTTTTCGCTCAATTAGCGACGCAACTCAGTTTCTCTACAGCCACTGGACTTATGGCAGTACGGACGCGATTGACAGATGCGTCCTATATCTTTGACCCTAATTGCCGCATACATGGAGGATATTCTTTTTATCTGTGGTTTGCGGGAGAACACGCTGGGGATTTTGTGATGACCTTAGGAGGCTATCATCCTCGCTATTCCAAGCCATCTCACTATCCCAATGAAGAGCGACTTGGCTTTACTTGGCAGATAGGCTCAGCGTTAAGTCTTAAAGGGGGTATCTACTTTGCCCTAACTCCTTCAGCGATTATGGCAGGAGGAGAACTATCAGCGACCTATCGCAGTGGTGGCTTGAAGGCGTGGTTTACGGCTTACGCTAATTTCTTGCTGTCCTGGAAACCATTTCGTTACGATATTGAAGTTGGAATTAGCTTGGGGGCTTCTTATACCTTCTGGGCTTTATTTGGCTACATAACGGTTTCGGTTTCCCTCGGTGTCAGGCTTCATTTGTGGGGACCGTCCTTTGGGGGAACTGCAACCTTTAAAATTATCGGTATTTCCTTCAGCATTTCTTTTGGAGCAGACGAGCCAACAGGCTTACCCCCTATTCCTTGGTCTGAGTTTGTGGATTCTTTCTTACCCAGTCAGCCATCGAACTTACTCAGTCAGGCATCGAACGAGCCTTTAGTTGTCAGCATCCAAGTTGTCGAAGGGTTGCTTGAACATTTAAGCGAGCAAGATAATGAAGATTTAAGCGAGCAAGATAATAACGATGGCATTAACTACATTGTCGATCCCGCTTCCCTAGTTTTTGTCACTCAGACCAATATTCCGGCTAAAACAGCATTTTTTGAGAACCAACAGCTTTCAGAAAACTGGACAAATGACTTTGGGGTAGGACCTTGTGGTGCTGGGGCTGACAATTTTAACTCTGCTCACAAAATCGTTATCGAAAGTGATGACCCAAACGATCGCAACCGATTTGACCTCGAACCGATCATTACTAACTCTCCTAAAGCTTTGTGGAATCCTAATCCTACGGAGGGATGGCAACAACCCAACTTGAATAGCCCAACTTCTTTAATCCAAGATACCCTGGTTGGCTTCACGATTAAGACTAAGCCATCGCCTGGAGGACAACAAGTCGGACCTGCGGATATCTACACGTTGCAGTTTAATACTGAACGGGCAGATGCAGAATTTGAGTGGTCAGTACCTGAAATAGCACAGGATTCCTTTGCTCCCAATGGAGCAATAGAGCAGATGCAGCAAACCCTGAACAATTGTGGAGTAAAAGCTAAACGACGCAGCTTAATAGAAGCCCTGCGCCGTCAACAGCCTGAGGTTGAGGTCGAGGTGGATGTCACTCAATTGGTAAAAGATGCTGACGATTATCTTCTGGCTTCCCCCGTTCTCTGTTCGTTGGGACATTAAATTAACCTTAGTCATTATTTTTGAACTGTGAGTTTGAACCATGACTCAGTTGCCAATTACCCCCAGAATTTTACTCTCAGGCAAAATTACTTTTGTCGAACGATTTACTCCCACTCTTCAAGTCGGAAGATACACTGCTCGCTTAGAGCAGCAGATCGAGATTAACAGTTCTTCTGCTCTAGTCTCAGATGCGTCTGAAACCTACTCGACTAGCCAGACCTTTTATGTTAAGGGCGAGCGATTCGCCCTGTTACCTGAAGATATCAAAGCGGTATTTCCCCCCGATCGCACTGAGGGAGAGCATAGCGATGTCCTTCCCCACATCGTACTGACCAAAAAGAGCCTACCCTGGAAATGGACAATCGAGAATACCCCTCAAAGTCCTGATGCGAGTGGTAGCGTTCCTACTTGGCTAGCAGTATTAGTCTTTGCTGCCAACGACCCCCCACCAAACCCACGAGTTCGCAAGCTCAGTGAAATTCAGTCTCCTGAAGCGGGCGTTTGCTCTTATAAAAATTTAACCTTCCAACCCGGAGAAACTCCTGAAACCCCCGTTGTCACGATTGACATTCCCGTCGATTTATTTACAGCGATCGCCCCGACGGCGGAAGATTTATGTCACCTCGCCCATGCTCGGATCGTTGAAGTTGATAAAAAAAGCACTGATCCGGAAAACGTGTCGGGTGAATATTCAGTCGTCATTGCCAATCGGTTGCCCCAGAGTGAGCATACCGTCGCCCATCTGGTTTGTCTGGCGGGAATGAAAGATTATTTGCCAGGATCGGGGCAACAAATCCCCGCAGGCACGCAATACATCCGTTTAGTTTCTCTTAAAAGTTGGCAATTTATCGCCAAAGAAGAGAAAGCAGACTTTAAAGACCTACTAGAGAAAACTGTACAGCTCGATCAGCCCAACACGCTTTTACTGCCCTCCCAACCAATTTCCAATGGAACGGCTGAAGATAAAGCGATTGAAAATGCCCTAAAAATGGGCTACGTTGCTCTGAATCACCAGTCCCGCTTGGGAGACAAAACCGTTTCTTGGTATCGCGGACCTCTCATTCCCTATGGAAAGGAAAAAACGATTGCACTCCCCGTCCCGGCTGCCGATGCTTTAGTCCGTTACAATCCCGAAACTGGGATGTTCGATGAATCTTACGCCGCCGCTTGGCAGTTAGGGCGTTTACTAGCGTTGCAAGACCAAGAATTTGCCTTGGCACTATTCGATTGGAAACACAACACTCAAATCGATGACATCAAGCAAGCCGAACAAGAGATTATTGAGGGAGGTTTAGGTCGCTCTTTGCGTTCGCTCAATGGAAGTTCGACACGGGTTGGAGTTGGTAATCTTTTGAATTTGTTGGCACAAGCCAATACGCTATTTGATTCAACCTCCGTGGCTGGGCGCACGACGGCAACACAGCCGCCTCAACCTCTGCCCACCCTCAATTTTGAGGATCTCTTGAGTCGAGCTAAGAGAACGAGCTTTCGCACTACAGAAACGACTCCCCGCACGGAACTGCCAGAAAAGGTAAAAACTTGGTTGGGAAGGTTGCGATTACTTCACGGCGTTCCTTATCCTTATTTAGTTCCCGACGAGCGGATGTTACCTCCAGAAACATTGCGCTTCTTTCAAGTAGACCTCGACTGGATTAATTGCCTGACTGATGGTGCTTTTAGCATCGGGCGATCGACGCAAGGCAATCTAGAACAAGACCGGTCTTTGTTAGGTTATTTTCAAGAAAGTGCTGCCATTGCTGCTTACCAGGAACGCTTCCGGCGCTTGAAGCGACCCATTCCGCGAGCAGCTTCTCCTAGTAATGTGGTTTCTGGTTTTCTGTTGCATTCTGCTGTCGTTAGTCATTATCCTGGGCTAGAAGTAGAGGGCTATGATACGGAGGAGACGGGTAACGTTCCCTCCCTCAAGCTTTTACGGTTTGAGCGAATTGCTCCCAATGTTATGCTTTGCTTGTTTAACGGTTTAGTCAAACAGGTCAGAATCCACCAACCCCCAGAAGGATTGCACTTTGGCGTAGACGTTCCCGACTCTGAGCATTCTAACTATACTAAACTCCTGCGTTCTCTAGACCAAGATACTTTAGGAGAGTCCATACCCGGAAAGCGGGTAGACGTTCCTTTCCGCACAGGAAATAAACAAGTCGTCGATATTCAAGAATTGGCCACTCGCATCAAAAAAGAATTTACCTTGCCCAACTTTACCTCAGCCGAGTTGGCTTTGGAAATGGTGGACGGGGTACAACAGGTCAGTTTTTTCAATAAATAAGTAAATGGACATAAGTAAATGAAACATATCAGTAGGGGAGCCAGTGCGTTGGACGGGTTTCCCGGCTTGAAGCATCTGGCGTTGGGCATTGCCTAAAACTGTTGTTTGACAAAGGTTACAAGCTTTTGATATGCAATGCCCACCATGAGCTTAATTTTGTCCACATACTTCTTAGTCATGAGGAGCAATTGAAATGGCAAGCGATTTAGGACTGGTAATTCCGATGGATGTGGTCGCCTTATGTGTTGGCGAACCCGACCGGAACGAGAGTGTTCTCGCAGAGAAGGCAAACTTTTCCCGAGTCCCCTACTATCCCAACGAAGAGTATAACGAAGACGATATTGTTAACACAGGCCCTTATATCAGTGCCAGCGTTTTGGGGGAAACGACAACCCAACTTCCGGTCGGGATACACCTACACTGGGCTTTACCCGATGCCCTAACGGCAGGAATTCATAACGAACAAACCGGCCAGACTGATTTTCCCCTCGTTCCCAATCGCTGGTTAGTCACGCGAATAATTAGCACAAAAAGAGACAACAGTCAAGTTATTTCTCACCAATCTTGGGTAATTGAAAGCGATCATCTCAGCAAGGACGACCCCAACCCAGAAATTGACCTCTCTAAGGTAACCGTTCCCGTCTATCCCGAAGATGCAGACCTCAGTAACGGGGACTATGGTCGCCTCCAGTCATTTCGCTACTTAGGTAAAGTCTTTGACTATGAAAATTGGCGCGAAGGAACGGGACAGGAATATGTGGGCAAGGAACGCACCTATACTAATCCAAAGTTAGAAGCGACTTGTAAGCTGATTACGGCTTATCAGTTTACGGCTGTCGGCTATGGTGAGCTAACGTTTGCTTCTTTTTATCCTAACTGTTGCAATGTTTTCGGCTTTTACGATAGTGCTGAGAAAATCGCCGCAGCGGATTACGACCCAGCGAACCATCAATTAAGTTATCACGTGGTGGGCTGGTTTAGCGACGTCAACGACGATCCTCTGCGGAAGCACTCTTTTGAGCTTGCTCCGCCTCCAGAACCGATGCAGCGAACTGAGGTAGCTATAGCAGCTTATCGGGAAGCTTATGGCAAATATCTCAAGGCGAAATTAAAGCTGCAAGAAGGGGAAGCGATCGCCTATTGCGAAGCTTTAAAATGGTGCTATTCTCCCGATGGAACAAACAAACCCGGATATAGTTTATACAGTGGTATTGTCAAGGGAATTCTCTGGGATACCAGCAAAGCCTACTTCCCGCAAGACAGCCTCACGGCTGACACTCAAGTGGTTGTTGCCAACAATACCCCTGAAGCCATCTCTGCTTTATTAGCCAAGAACTTAGCCCAGCCAGCACTCGAACCTCTACTCAACGCCCTGCAAATGGGGGTTTTAGATACTCTAGAACAACCAGGTGGGCTGGCGCAAGTCAAGCACACAATTCATCGAAACCACTTTAGCGCTGATCGAGGCGGGTTAGTCTGGGAAATCGCCATCAAAGAACAAGAAATAGATAGTGATTCTCAAACCCCACAAACCGCCGTCATTATCGATGAAACCCTATCAACACTTCTGAGGGAATTAAATACTCGCCAATGGCAAGCTGATGAGCTAAACGAAGAAATTCGTTCGTTACGTCAACAAATTTATATAGATTGGCATAAATATCAATACTTCACTCGCACGGAACACTTTCTTCCAAGCGAAGGGCTATTGGCGGATTGGCTTGATAACGATGAGGATGCGATTGAAAAAGTGATAGACTTAATCGATTTCCAAATCAATGATTGGTCTGAGTACGTTGACGACCTGCGAATTGACTATCTCAACCAGAAACTAGCAACCCTAGACCGCTTGAACGGGGAAATTGCCCAGTACAAAACCAACCTGGAAACGGAATTACAAAAACCAGAATTTTCCCAGTATAAATTACAAGAAACCCCTGGTCCCGGATATTGGCAACCTAATGAACCCCTAATTTTGTTGTCGGGACCAGCCGTCGCTCCTCCACCCCGTTATGGAGAAGATGGTCGTCTGCGAGCAGATGGTTATCTTGAATGTCGCTTGACTAGCGCCATCTTATCCTTCTCTAAACCAACGCTAGCGACTCAAACCGCTTTGCCTAATTTTAGCGCGCTCGCTGCTTTAGTCGCCGAAGCAGGTGGGGTCTCTACTGCTTCCCTAGACGAGCAACAAATTCCCGCCCACGAAATTGCGATCGCTAACTGGAGCGATAATCTCTGGATTCCCATGCTTTTGAAGTGGGAGGTTGACAACCGACCCCTGACTAAACTCGAACCCGATCATCCCAATTATGACGTTGATTTTATCAAGCGAAATTATCAGCTTGACGCCGATAACCTCGATTTGATTCCCAAACACGAAAGTTATCAGTCTTCGGATACTTATGAAGGAATAACGCTCTTGTCTGCTGGAGCAACCATCGACCTCAAACAGCAAATCGACGAGTATCTAGAGTATTTACCCGACGACAGCGAGATGGAACAGCGTTTAAGGGAGCTTCAGCAACAAGTTAAGAACAGTAACCTGCTCTGCCAAAGCTTGAGTGGATTTAACCAAACCTTGATCGCCCGCGAGCAAACCTTGCAATTTCCAGTGAGCGACCCGCTTTGGGGTTTTGAAGATGACAAAGACTTTGCTCTTGATGTACGGGAGGCTGTCGATACCTGTGGTGACTTGGCAGGTCTACCCCACTCTGACTATAGCCCGATTCGCGCCGGATACCTGAGCTTGTCACGCCTGATCTTAATTGATACGTTTGGTCGGATGCTGGAGGTGGGTAACGTTAATAACCCGATTATTGCTGAAAGCTTAGTACCGAAAGTTAGAGGCTTACAGAATCGTAACTTCATCTCCCTCTCTCCGCGACTGGTTCCTCCTAGCCGACTGCTATTTCGCTGGCTTCTCGCGGAAAGCGAAAATCAAGAAATCTATAGCGAAGCCGATGGCAGTCCCGTCTGCGGTTGGATCATGTTTAACCGCCTCGACAACAGTTTAATGATATACTCTAGTCAAGCAAAGCTTTTGGGTTCGCTTAATCTAAGTGGCGATGAAAGTCGCATTATTTGGCAAACTGCTCCCGGTAACGCGGAAACTTGGGATCAATCGATTGAAACGGTACTTGCGAATGAAAACCCTTATCTGCGGGATTTTATTCTGAAAATTAACCAAAAACAAGCAGGTTTTCTCGATTCCCTCCTCCAGACAATTGACCGCACCTTAACTCTAGTATTGCCCCAAAGTGCGCGCAATGACTCTAGCGTCTCGGTCATGATTGATCGCCCCCTGGCGCTGGTACGCACCTCCCTCAAGTTAGACTTGCAAGGGTTACCACCGGTCAATCAAAGCTGGTCTGAATTTAGGCAAGTTGCCGAAAAATTGTGGGAGCTTGATGACCCTGCTTGGATCGAGCAGAGCAATGCACAAGGATGGCTTGCTCGCAGCACTGCCAATTTTGAAGCGGTTCAATTTCCCGTCCATTTGGGGAATTTAACTGACATCAATGACGGCTTGATTGGTTATTTTATCGGCAATAACTACGATCGCTTTTATGCAGCGGCGGCAGATGGTTCCCATGCAGACATCACTCCTCCTGCTCAAGACACCTTGCTCCTGTCTAGCGCTCCCCAAGACGCTAGCCAGATTTTGACGCTGTTAATCGATCCCAGAGCTAAGGTTCATGCGACCACTGCTATTTTACCCACAGAAGCGATCGCCCTGCCGACTGCTTTCTATACACAAGCTCTCAAGAGCATAGAAGCTAATTTTTTAACCGCTCCCATTCTCAGCCGTTTGACCGAACTCGCTCTCCCCATTCCCCAAGAAAATCAAAAAGAGTTGGTTTGGTCGTGGGTTGAACAAGACCATGATCGGTGGCGCACAGTTACAGACATTGCCAGAGTCGATACGCCAAAGGCTGTTTCTTACAATCCTCAAACCTTGCGAGAAGGGTGGTTGCGACTCAGCCGGATTGAGACTTCTCAATGACCGTCTTATATCAGGTTCGGTTGATTACTTATCATTCCTGAAGAACCCCACCCCTTTATCCCCTCCCCCTCCGGGTATGCCTTCGGCACGCTACGCGTTGGCGAAGCCTGCGCTTTGCGCTTACGCCAGTCGCCTACGGCGGGAAACCCGCCTGCAGCGCTGGACTCACCGCCGGCGGGGAGGGGAGCCTAAGCGCAGCTTTGGCGGGGTGGGGTGCAGTCAACGTGGGAATCATAACTAATTAGCCGAACATGATATTAAATCCAGTTTTTCAAGTTTTTCAAGGTCAATTTTGTTTATTTTCAGTTAAAAGGAGAATTCTACCATGTCTAAACCATCCCTCGATTTTACCCTCGTCAACAACTACAGCGGCGCTGAAGGAAAAGCGATTATTTATATCACCCCAGACGAAAGCAAAAATTTGCTCAAGCTGAAGGTAGAGAATGATGGCGATGAGACGGCTACTTTTACAAGCAATGGAGTTGGAATTGAGCTATTGCTAGCAAAAGTTCTTCCGGATGACATTATTCCTAACATACAAATTACTTGTCCGAGTCATTGGACAGCAACTTATAGCAGTAGCAATAAAGCTTGGCAACTCAAACCCTCTCAAGAAATTCCTTTATCTTCGGGAAGAACCATTGAGTTTAGTTTAAGTAAGGTTGCTTTTCCAGAAACCGTGCAACCCAGTACCGAAACCTTAAAACTGACCTACAAGATTAAAGAGGAAAGAAGGAGTAAGCAAAAAAGCTTGCCCGTGCAACTGTGCAAACTTCCTAATACTCCTGGACTTCCTTTCTTAAATAACTCTGTCAATTGTAATTTTCAGAAACTTGACGATTGGAACGTTAGTGACGATGGGACTCAGTTGTTAGTGCCAGAGAAGGCAGATGACGTGGTTTACATTAATGAAACCAATGATTCTATCATCAAAACTCGCTTGAAGTTTTATCTAGCTAATGAGGTAGCTGAAGCTATTGCTAAAGGAAGTAATACTAAACTTCAACTTTCTTTTCAAGGAGGAGATGATGCCAGGGATTTAGCAAGTATTGGTGATGGATTGACAGATAACACAGATTTAGCCGATATCGAGCTGAAATTTGTCTCAAGCTCTGCTAACAATCGTTGGGAAGTGACCAAATCTCCGGCGGGAGGAGTTCCCATCTGGACTTTAACTCCGAAAGGCAGCAACGTTTTAAATAAAAATGAAACGGTTTATTTTGTGCTTGAGGATATTAAGGGGAATAGTATAGCAGGCGTTAGTAAGATGTACCTGAGCTATTTCGATATTCCCAATTACAAAGACGGCTACTTTGCCACTACGATTGAAAAAGAACAACCTTACACTCAAATCATTGAGTTTAAGGTAAGTAATCAAAATCTTTTGGCTAAACAGCCAATCACTTTTAGCTGGAAGGTATTTGCAGCTTCTAAGATAGAACTTCGGGCTGATAAAGGAGAACTCAACTCACATCCAATTGATGTCTCATCTAAAACTGAACACGAGCTGATACCTCCCTACAGCAAGCTGATACCTCCCTACAGTGATACGGAAATGAATATTACTTATTCTCTGAAGGCCTACCAGTACGACAAGAGCCGACAACCAGAATTCAATGAACTGTCGGTAAAAGTCAAATCGCTCTATGAAACGTTAGGAACGCTAATTAAACAGCATTCCCTGTTTCAAACATCTCTTAAGGTTAATAACTTTCATACTATAGGTCCAAATATCAGTCGTCAGTGGACACACACGCTAGAATTCCTTGATAGTGGCGAAGTAAAGCACCGATTAGAGCAGTCAGATACAAGCGCGAAAAATGAAGTACTTCAACGAATAGAAGGTTTCCACCTGTACCCTTCGTGGAGCATAATTAAGCCGAGCGAAAACTCAGCAACTCCAAGTACATATATTTTAGAGACAGGAGAGTTGGTAACGAATATATACTACTTTAGCGAAGAGTACATTGACTTCATTTCAACAGGGTTTGAGAATGAACGGTATAAAAAACTTTTTTCAAGCAGATCCTGGTCGTCCCCTATAATATTTGTAGAGCGCTATGAAGTTGAATATGTTGAATATCCAAACTTGTCTTTAAAAATTCTTTCTCCGTTCGATGAGGAGTGGGATGAGGATAGGTATAAATGGGGGGGAAATATTTTATTTTGGTCAGAGATAACCATATTCAAGCTTGACAATGACGATGTACGATGGGCTGGCCTATGGTTAAACCAATGGGACAACAACAGTTATGAATTATTAACCACTGAATATGAGAAATTTTATCAAGATGATAGCTACTGTCACTTGACACCGGAAACGAGCAGTTAATGGTAGTGAAACCCAACATCATGCTCAGATTTTGGGTTTCGTTCCTCAACCCAACAGTCGCCACGAATGCGATCGCTGATTAACTGCATTTGCTTTGCGGTTGGGACACATTTGCTCATTTTCCAATTCAACTTGCATTTGTGTCCCATAAGGTTTTGTGAGTGGAACGGTACAGCTGGCGATCGCTCCATTCCGCCAGCGCCTTAAGCGCCTCAAAAAACGCCGTTCGACTTTTCGTTCCAAATGCAGGCGATCGCAAAGGCGAATATGACAATCAAGGAATATTTCAGGCACTTGGAAGCCAACTTGAGAAGGCTCAGCGTCCCTTTGCGTTTACCTCTGTGTTCCTCTGCGTTTAAAAACATTGAAATTCCCCCCATCGCGTAAGTAGGTCGGTGTAAATAATTAAAGGTATGTAGTAAGCGCTTTAGCGCTAAAGCGCTTACTACGAACTAGTTTTCAAGCTTTACTTTTCTTTACATAGTTTGATTTTTTCTCACCTACTTACTTATGAGTGTAAAATCATCAATCAGAATAATCACTCCCAGAACCATACTTCCAAGCGTCAACTAAGCGATTCCAATAGTATTTGGGTACATTAGGCAAATTTTTCATCCACGGTTCTAGCATTTGACTAAGCCAAAATAAAATAGAATAAATCCCTAAATTTCCGTAATGCACCATCCAATCGAGTAAAGTTCCTAAACCGACTTGTGGAATCACTTTGGCAACTAATCCTGGATGTGTTAAGCCAGTTTTTATCAGAGTTTGCGTTAGTGCTGGAAACTGCACCACATCTTGCAAAAATGGTTTGAGTACAGGTTCACCGAGTTGTTGCATTTGTTGAAACACCGCAGACAACAGTTGGTTAATTTGATTTGGATCAATTTCTTGATTTAGATCAACACTCATTGCTTTTTGGAATAGCCAAGTCACAGCTAAACTCGGTTGATATGGTTGCAGTAGTGCTAGTGCTTTTGTAGATAACTGATCTGTTTGCAACGCCTCGTGAACACCAAATGTTAAACGCTGCAAGTGACGCACCATCGCGCCAAAACCACCAAAACTTAAGGGAGATTGACTCCCACTGCTATCTCCTACAGGTAAAATGCGACTCCAAGGTGTCTTCAGCGGATGACGATACGAGGGAAAAAACCCAAACAGCGCTCGTTTAAATGTCAGTTGGTTTAACTCCACGCCTTGATATTCGCTCATCAAGCGCAGATAATCCTCGAAAAGAGCTTCTAAACCCAAGCGTTGCGGATGGGTATCCATGTAAGTAAACATATAAGTCGTTCTGCCATCCCTTGCTGGAAAAGCTTCCCAAAAGTACTGGCACTGATTTTGCACGGGTGTGAATGATAACAATAAGTCGCCTGTATCGTTTTCCGAAAAACCTTGAGCACAAGTTCCCACAACTAAACAAAGCGCGTCTGGTTTTTGTCCCTGACGTGCTTGTCGTGTTATGGGAGAAAGATGTCCCATTGCATCAATTAACAATCTGGTTTTGAATTGGTTTACCATCACTCCATCAGGATGAACAACTGCTTCTGTAAATGGAGTGTTTTCAAACAACTTTCCGCCAGATGCAAGAAATCGCTGCTTTAAAGTTTCCAGCAAATAAACTGGATCGACACCAATATTGAGAACATCGCTTACCCAAACTTCTGCACCACCAAAAAAGCTGACTCTTGCAGGATTGTATTTTGTGGCGATCGCCTGCTCTAATTCTGCATCACTCAGTAAATTTAATTCCAAAAAAACTTGTAATTCTTTGCGGGAAATATTCCATTCTTGTTCTCTCCCACGCAAAATACCCCGTTCCATTAACGCGACTCGCACTCCCTTCACAGCCAAGGCGCAACCAAGTAAAATCCCTAATGTCCCGCCGCAAATCACAACGTCCCAATCTACACTACCTAAAGGTTGCTGAGTTTCTTTCACTACCATTGGCACTGATGCGGTACCTTCTTTAAGTGATGCTAAGAGGCGATCGCTTTGACGCAACCCTCCCAAAACATCGCCTGGTAATTGCGAAAGAACATTTTCAGTTAGGGACATGACGGTAAATTCTACGAGAGTAATTATTTTTAATTTTGAATGGTACTGATGAAAGTTCCTTGGTAAAATCAATACTAAATTTTAATAACTTGTGTATCAAGGTAGATGTATCGAATGTCAATAAGTATTTTCTCGAATAGGGAGTTATGAACGATATCAAACAGAGTTTACCTTGTTTTTCAAGATATGCAAAACTTGCTTCTATCCAGACTTTTATTGTTTTTTACACAAGCTTAACATAAATCTTCTTAATTTAAAGATATTGTAAATAGCCTCTGTGCTGTTGCCGATAGAAAAAAAAATGATTATGTTGGTATAAGTTTTAGCTTAGTAGTAGAAAATTACTGAAAATCAATAAAAGCACTGAAACAGCTAGTATGCTGTAACATTTTTTATGAGAATCGCCTTTATACTAGGACCATTTCCTGTATTATCTGAGACATTCATTCTCAACCAGATAACAGGTTTGCTTGTGCGTGGACATGAAGTTCACATTTATGGCTGTAAGCCTGATGATACTTCTAAGGTTCATCCTGATGTGGAAAAATATCAACTTCTTGACCGTACCTACTACATACCCGAAATTCCCAAAAATTACTTCTTGCGCTTTCTCAAAGGGTTAGCATTCATATCTACCAATTTTCATCAAGCACCTTTGGTTTTACTGCAATCTCTTAACTTTTTCAAGTATGGAAAACGAGCCGCTTCCATGAGGTTGCTTTACTCAGTCATACCTTTATTAAAGTCTCAACCATACGATATTATTCACTGTCAATTTGGGATGTATGGCATCGAAGGGATGATTTTACGAGATGTTGGTGCCATCAAAGGAAAATTGATAACTTCGTTTCGAGGTTATGATATCAGCTGGTATGTGAAAGCTTGCGGAGAAAATGTGTATGATGACTTATTTGTCAAAGGAGATTTCTTTCTAGCCAATTGTGAGTTTTTTAGACAGCGAGCCATTAAGTTAGGTTGTGACGAAAAAAAAATTGTCGTTCACGGTTCTGGAATAGATTGTAGTCGGTTTACCTATAAGCCACGTTATCCCCATCCTGATGGCATTCGCATTGTAACAACAGGGCGTCTGGTTGAAAAGAAAGGCATAGAATATGCTATTCGTGCCGTTGCAAAAGTGGCAAGACTTCACCAGAATATTCAGTACAATATCATAGGTGATGGACATTTGAAAGAACAGTTGCAGCAGGTGATTTCGGAACTCAATGTTGCTGATCAAGTCAAGCTGCTTGGCTGGAAAAACCAGAAAGAAATTATTGAAATTCTGGATAAGGCTCATCTATTTATCGCCCCAAGTGTAACCGCTGAAGATGGAAATCAAGACGCTCCTGTCAACACGTTAAAAGAAGCGATGGCGATGGGTTTACCAGTTATAGGAACTCTACACGGTGGTATTCCTGAATTGGTAGAAGATGGTATCTCTGGTTTTCTTGTTCCAGAACGTGATGTAGATGCAATAGCCGAAAAGGTAGATTATTTCATTGAGCATCCAGAAGTCTGGGAACAAATGGGCAGATCAGGTCGTGTTTATGTAGAAGAACATTACGATATAAACAGACTTAACGATGAGTTAGTAGAAATTTATCAGCAACTCGTGAGCACTGATTCACAGTTAT
Organism: Scytonema sp. PCC 10023; assembly: GCF_963920835.1. NCBI lineage: Bacteria > Bacillati > Cyanobacteriota > Cyanophyceae > Nostocales > Scytonemataceae > Scytonema > Scytonema sp. PCC 10023. The sequence goes on along the minus strand of NZ_CAWUDP010000048.1, from coordinate 63,955 downwards.
ACAACCAATTACCAAAAGCATCAGTACCTTCAGAATACATAAGTTTGTCGTAGTACATAGTGCTACTATAAAAGAAATGGGTGCTTTCATTTGCTGCAATTTTCAAATACATACAATCGTTTCAGATTAGCAGAGGATTTGGAGATGAATTTACCAGGAATTGCAGAAGCCCAAGTTACGATTGTTGTGGTTCCACGGGAGCGTTTCAGTTACACTCGTGAATCTCTTGAAAGTATCTACGAGTATACAAAGTATCCTTTTAATTTAATTTACGTAGATGGTGGTTCACCCTCTCATATCAGGGATTATCTGGTAGCTCAAGCTACTGATAAAAAATTTCAACTGATTCGCGCTGAGCATTACCTCTCCCCAAATAGAGCCAGAAACCTGGGTTTACAACAAGTTAAGAGCAAATATGTTGTTTTCATCGATAACGATGTTGTCGTTACCCCAGGCTGGCTAGAAGCAATGGTGGAGTGTGCTGACAAAACAGGAGCCGCTGTAATCAGTCCCCTTATCTGTCAGTACCTTCCACTACATACGGAAGTCCATTGTGCAGGTGGAGAATCTGGGGTGAGAGTGGAAACCAAAGGTGAGACAACAAGACGGCGAATAATTGAGAAAATTTATAAACAAGGTCGCCAGGTAGCAGACGTGCGTCCCCAGCTACAACGCCAGCAAACCGGGCTAGCAGAATTCCACTGCATGATGGTACGCACAGAGATATTTGAGAAAATTGGTTTTTTGGATGAAGCACTGCTGAACACGAAAGAACACGTCGATTTGTGTATGCTGGTAACTGAAGCTGGCGGTTCTATTTATCTTGAACCAGAATCTCTGGTGACTTATGTGCCAGGACCACCACTTGAGTGGACAGATATACACTATTATATGCTGCGTTGGAGCGATGCCTGGGAACTGGCTAGCCTGAAACGCTTGCGGGACAAGTGGAACCTCACCGAAGACGAGTACTTTCAAAACAAGTACAAGCGTTTAGGATGGCGGCGAGACATGACAATTGTCAGTCCTCTGACTCGTAAAGTTCCTTTTGGCAAAATTGGCGATCGCTTAGCAGGGAAAATACTGCGTCACATGGACAAGGCGCTAAACCGCTATCTAACAACCCGCTATGCTAAGAGACATTTGCACAATGTACAAAATCCGCGATCGCCACAATTGGTGAATGCAATCACAGCAACTTCCGAGAGTTGAGATTTATGGCGTTGCATCTATGCATGATTATTTTTCTTTCAATCTCACGCATAGATACAAAGATTTCTAGTGCGCCTTTGTCTACGCGTGAGGTGACTATAGCAGTTCTTAATTAGACAAGATTGCATTCATTCCAAAAAAAAGAATAATTAACCACAGATGGACACAGATGGACACAGATGGAATCAAACAGATGCAATCTTGTCTATATGAATGCACTACAACCTTTTTCTTGTGGGGTGGGCTTCTAGCCCGCCCGGACGCGCAGGATGTCCATCGCACAAAAATCCACAACTGTATTTTATTCAATTGAAAACCGCTATCAACATAAAGCACTATTTTGCAGGGTAAGAAATTTTGAAGCACAATAAAGTCCTCAAATCTCAACCGCCTGCTGAAGTTGTTTATACACCAGAAAGTCAGCTGAGGCGTCCTCGTGAATTGTTCCAACAAATGTGGCGAGACTTGCTGGCTTCTCGCGAACTTGCTTGGCGATTAATGGTACGGGATATCAGCGCCCAGTATCGTCAATCATTTTTAGGGGTAGCCTGGGCTTTTTTACCACCAATTGTTATGGCTACTGGATTCACCCTGGCGAATGATGCCAATGTTATCAATATTGGGGCAACAGATATCCCTTATCCAGCTTATGTTATGTTCAGTACAGCACTGTGGCAGACATTTGTAGAAGCCTTGAATGGTCCAGTGCAAGCTGTGACAGTGGCAAAACCGATGCTAGCCAGAGTCAACTTTCCCCGAGAAGCACTGATTTTGGCAAAGGTAGGAGAAGTCTTTTTTAACTTTGCCATCAAGCTGATTTTGATAGCCGCATTATATATCTGGTTTCACATTCCTGTTACTTGGACAGTGATTTTAGTGCCAGTGGCATTAATTCACTTAGTTATTCTAGGAACATTTTTCGGTGTTTTATTAGCTCCGTTAGGAATTTTATATCAAGATGTCTCTAGAGGAATAACTTTAGTGACAGGATTTTGGCTATTCTTGACTCCAGTCGTTTATCCAGTTCCCAGCGCAGGAAGTTTTGGGTTTTTAGTCAAGCTTAATCCCGTCACTCCTTTACTCGTAACAGCGCGAGAGTTAGCAACAACAGGAGTTGTATCAGATCCTTTAAGATTTTGGGTAGTGAGTGGGCTTTCCTTTGTTGGTTTACTACTAACTTGGATTGTATTTCGTCTTGCTATGCCTTTCGTTGTTGAAAGAGTGAGTTCTTAATAATGACTAATTTGATAAAAAAAGAAATTTCTCTCAGTTCTGAGGATACTGAAGTTGTCATTTCAATAGAGAATGTTTCTAAAAAGTTTTGTAGAAATTTAAAACGCTCTTTATTTTACGGAATTCAGGATATCGCCACCGAATTGGTAGGAGGAAGGAGAAAAAGTGATACTCTCAGAACAAAAGAATTTTGGGCGCTCAAAGATGTTAGCTTTCAACTACGACGAGGAGAAGCGCTAGGCTTAGTTGGTTCAAATGGAGCTGGAAAAAGTACACTGCTTCGCATCATTAGTGGTTTGATCAAGCCAGATACTGGTTCTGTAAAAGTTAGGGGTAGGGTAGCTCCATTAATTGCTTTGGGTGCAGGGTTTAATCCTATCTTAACAGGAAGAGAAAATATTTATGCAAATATGTCAGTGCTAGGGCTATCAACTAAAGAAATCGAAGAGAGATTTCAAGATGTGATAGAGTTTGCCGGCATTGCAGATGCAATTGATGCTCCCGTACAAACTTATAGTTCTGGTATGGCTGCACGACTAGGTTTTGCCTGTGCAGTTTACATAGAACCAGATATTTTACTTATTGATGAAGTGCTAGCTGTGGGTGACATTTCTTTTAGAATGAAGTGTTACCAAAGATTAGCAAAACTGCGGGAAAATGGAACAGCTTTTATCTTAGTTTCTCACAATCCTCATGTCGTCTTAAATGTCTGTGAATCTTCTATTTATTTACAAAAAGGGAAGTTGATTACCTCTGGCGAGACAGAAGCAGTGATTCGTAAATATGAAGAAGACTTGAGTCTGGGAGGAACAGACGCACCTCTGGGAGTGATGTATTTGCCAGAGAAACCAAAGAGTGAGAGTCTGGGTGTTGACGTGGTTTCCCTTTACTTCAAAGATGAGCAAGGAAATCTACTTGCTACCCCTTTTTGTGGTGAACCAGCTTATTTGTGCATAGAATGCAAAGCACATAAAACAATTGATCATGCAAATATAGGTGTCTTAATCACAGCTTTATCCGGACAAAATGAGCGGATTTTATACATAACTTCCGGAAGTGATAATGAACTGCTCGAAATACTTCCTGGGGAAGTTGAGATACAAATGCAAATGCCTTACTGTTGCTTACTACCGGGTTTCTACAGCGCCAAAATATACATAAAAGAGGGCATCTGCTCTTTTGATATTGTTGAATCTTTTAGATTTGCAGTCAAGGCAAGTAAGGTGACAAGCCAATCGTTATTTTATCAGCCCCGAAAATGGAAAGTCGTCAATAACCCCACCCTAAAGAGGGATGGGGCTTGTAAGAAGTAAGTCTTACGTGTTTGACTAGCCCTTATTAGCCTAACTTTGATACACACACCCGCATACTTCCCCAGTGCGGATTCACTGTAAGCCTTCTTATTAAGGCGTTGGGCAAGCCAAGACATTCTAAGTTAGGTGGGCGAGGGGACATCAACTCTGTAACAGGAGAACAACTAATGCGAATTCCGGTAGTTTCAAAAGATGGCAAGCCACTCATGCCAACAACTCCTAGTCGTGCAAGAAAATGGCTTAAAGAAGGAAAAGCAATTCCCGGATGGTCAAAACTCGGCTTGTTTTATGTGCAATTAACCGTTGAACCGAGCGACACAAAAACACAGCCGATTGCTGTTGGGTTAGACCCTGGCAAGCTTTACTCAGGTATCGGAGTTCAATCTACTAAATGGACGCTGTTGATGTTGCATCTGATTTTGCCATTCAAAACAGTCAAAGACCGAATGGAACAAAGAGCGATGATGCGGCGTGGACGTAGAGGACGACGGATTGATCGTAAATTACCATACAATCAACGTGCCCATCGCCAAACTAGATTTGACAACCGCAAACAAAGAAAGGTACCTCCTAGTATTCGCTCAAACAAAACACTTGAATTGCGGATACTAAAAGAAATAGACAAGCTTTACCCAGTTCAAAGTGTTATCGTTGAGCGTGTTATGGCACGAGGTGATAAAGGCTTTAGCCCTGTTATGGTTGGTCAATTATGGTTGCTTGATCAAATAGAAAAACAGTTACGCATTACGCCATCAACCATACAAGGATGGGAGACATCCAATTTACGCAAGCAATTAAAACTACCAAAAGACAAACAAGACAAATCACGCCAAACACCAGAAACTCATGCCATTGACGGTATCACGATTGCCGCTAGCAGATGGGTAAAGTACGGAATAACATCAGCAAATAGCATGGGTTGGAAAGGACAAATTAGCATTACTTCTTCCCAGTTTGTTGTCGTCAAACGTCCTCCTGTCTCACGTCGCCAGCTTCACTTAATGGTTCCAGCTAAGGGTGGGGTCAGGCGCAAATATGGTGGCACTGTAACCCGTCATGGATTCCGGAAAGGTGATTACGTTGAGGCAACCCAGGGAAGTAAAACTTATCGCGGTTGGGTGAGCGGGGACACTGAGAAACAAGTTTCAGTAAGTGATGCGTCCTGGAAGCGTCTTGGACAATTCACAGTTAAGAAAGTCCGATTGATACAGCGAAGCACGGGGTTAATCGTGCTGTCAACAAAGGACTTTGTCAAACTTAATGGCATCGAGCCATCAAGTTTGACCCGAACAACCTCGCCCACCAAGATCCGCTGAAGGTGGGGTCTCTCGTGGAAAAACGATGAATAAGTAAGCCTAAGCTAAGAAATTGATGCAGATATAAAGCATTTGCTTCCAACTTAGCTTATTCCCCACGTTGTTTAGAACTCAGGAATAAAGATATGCCACCTCTTGTTTCGGTGATTATACCTTGCTTTAATGCAGAAAGATGGATAGCAGAAGCAATTGATAGCTGCTTGCAACAAACCTATCCGAACATTGAAATTGTTGTCATTGATGATGGTTCAACTGACAATTCTTGGGAAATTATCAAAACATTTGAAAAAAAAATAATTTGCGAAAGTTTGCCTCATAAAGGGGGAAATCACGCCAGAAACAGAGCTTTTGCTCTATCTAGCGGGAAATATATCCAGTTTTTGGATGCTGATGACTATATATTACCAGAAAAAATCGAAAGGCAAGTGCATTTTCTAGAGGCAACTGGAGCAGATGTTGTTTATGGTGATTGGAGACACAAACATCATTTGCCTGATGGCACAAGTTTTCTAGATACAGTACAGATTCCTGGAACACAAATAGATATACTTGAGTCTCTACTTGCCAATTGGTGGACTGCTGTAGCTTCTTTACTATATAAGAGAACTGTTGTTGAAAAGAGTGGTGGTTGGGATGAAAGGTTGCCTGCTGCACAGGATAGAGATTTCTTTTTATCAGTCGCCATGAATGGTGCCAAAGTTGTCTATCAACCTGGGTGTTATTCTGTATACAGACGATATGGCAATGTCACAGTCTCTAGTAGCTCTAGGCCCCGTTGGATAGAAAGCCACTGTGCAGTCTTAGAAAAGGCAGAAAAAAAACTGATACAAATGAACCAACTTACGATGAGGTATCGGTATGCCTTAGCTAAATCTTATTTTCAACTGGCTAGAGATTCTTTGTTGATTGACAACTACTCACAATACATACGATTGTTAGAAGAAGCTTTAATTCTGTTTCCAGATTTTAAGCGAAACTCTCAAAGACCATTTTATCGTCTTGTCCAAAGAATTTGTGGCTTTCGTCTTGCTGAAAGAATTGCTTGTCGTATACTGTTGGTCCAAAAGTTCTTCAATTCAATAATAGATAACCTTGTTAGCCCGGAAAAAAAATATATATAACACTCTAGGATGTGCGATCGCAATCTTACTATAGGCATAATACAATAGTTCACATTGCAGGTAAGACTGTTCACCAACCGAGCCCGTCATGGAGGAGGATTGACCGAACCAATTCGGACAACGCAAGAGGTGAATAGCCCCTGGGAGCCTAATTCTGGTACAGACTTCCGGATGCTTCCCATAAGGGAGGATTTATCTCTAAGCTTGATTGGTAAGGGCGTTGGGTAATGCCCTTACGGGTGCGCCAGTTGCCTAGGTCGGGAGACCCTCCTTCAGCACTGGTCTCACCAAGCTATCTTGGATTAGGTGGGCGAGGGGACTAACTACGGGTTTTGCTGGTTCCTGGGATTATATCCATTTAAAAACCAGCATTCAAATGTAAAGCCGTGCTAAAAGCACGGGGCAAGAGACCCATAATTTTCGATGAATCGTGGAAAAATAGTTGCAATTATTACAGGTGCAATTTCCATACTTTTGGCAATTGCCTACCTTCTCCTTGTGCAACTGCTGGACTTTCGGGGCGAAATGAAACCTGCCCCTATCAGTCAGTTGTCACACCAGTCATTAGTAGTTGCGTACAGTTTACCAGAAAATGGGCAAGCAGTCGTAGAAAAAATCTACTAATTCAAGCGAAAAGCATCCAAAGACGCAACAAGTTGCGTCTCTGCTTTTTTCTATCGAACTACTATAGATAGAAAACAATAGTTACTATTAGTTTTCAAAAGTATAAGAATTTATTAGAGTAAACATCTATTAATTATTTAGCTTACTTATTCCCTTTTGTTGTGATAAACGGTAATCTATGATCTAAGAAGCTTAAATAAAAATTAATTTTTCAATTCGCATATCTGCGTGATTTGAAGCAACGGTTGTTAGTTGACAACCGCATTCCGTTATGCTGCAAATTCAGAGGACAGTTCATGGCTCATTTCCTGCTTGAAAGCGTTTGGTTAGTACCTTGCTATGCCTTAATTGGCGGGCTTTTAGCCGTGCCTTGGTCTCCAGGAATCATTCGACGCACCGGACCAAGACCGGCAGGTTATGTCAACTTGGTAATGACATTTTTTGCGTTTGTTCATGCTGCTTTAGCATTACCAGCGACTTGGAATCAACTGCCATTAGAGATATCTATACCTTGGCTGAATACGGCTGGTTTAAACCTCTCTATTGATTTAGAAATCTCCTCATTAAGTGTCAGCGCGATGGTTGTGATTGCTGGCTTGAATTTGCTAGCACAAATTTACGCTGTCGGCTACATGGAGATGGACTGGGGCTGGGGACGCTTCTATTCCCTGTTGGGATTGTTTGAAGCTGGGCTATGTGCCCTTGTATTATGCAACTCTTTGTTTTTCAGCTATGTCATTTTGGAAATCCTAACTTTAGGTACTTACTTATTGGTGGGACTTTGGTTCAGTCAGCCCTTGGTTGTCACGGGTGCTAGAGATGCTTTCTTAACCAAGCGGGTGGGAGATTTATTTCTGCTGATGGGAGTGCTGGCAATATGGTCTGTAGCAGGCACTTGGAATTATACGGAACTCGCCGAGTGGGCGGCTACTGCCAACGTCAACCCTACCTTAATAGCTTTGGTTTGTCTAGCATTAATTGCAGGTCCGATGGGTAAGTGTGCCCAATTCCCCTTGCATCTGTGGTTGGATGAGGCGATGGAAGGACCTGTTCCCAGTACGATTTTACGGAACTCAGTGGTCGTTGCCACTGGTGCTTGGGTGCTGATTAAGCTGCAACCGGTTTTCAGCTTGTCGCCTGTAGCAACTTCTGCAATGGTGGCTATTGGTGCAGTGACAGCAGTGGGTGCTTCTTTAATTGCGATCGCCCAAATTGACATCAAACGTTGCTTATCCTATTCTGTGAGTGCCTACATGGGTATGGTGTTTATCGCCGTAGGAACGCAACAAGACGAAGCAGCACTGTTATTGGTACTGACTCACGCCTTAGCCGCAGCACTCTTAGTCATGAGTACTGGTGCAGTTATCTGGAACAGCATCACCCAAGATGTCACCCAACTGGGAGGACTGTGGTCACGCCGTCCAGTATCAGGCTTAGCTTATATAGTAGGGACTCTGGCGTTAATTGGGTTTCCACCTTTGGGCGGCTTTTGGGCATTACTGAAATTAGCTTCAGGGCTGTGGGAAACCCAACCTTGGTTAGTGGGAGTGGTGATAGCGGTGAACGCTTTAACAGCTTTCAGTTTAACTAGGGAATTCAGTTCAATTTTTGGCGGTAAACCCAAGCAAATGAGCGATCGCTCACCCGAAGTGAGTTGGCAAATGGCTCTACCAATGATTATTTTGCTTGCTTTTGCTCTCCATTTACCCTTGGTGTTGCAAAGCTTATCACTGTTACCATCTTGGGCAACTCTCAACAAAGATGTCGCACTACTACTGATTTGGTCAAGTGTTTTTGGGTGCAGCATCAGTGGTGTCATTTATCTGGGCAATGTCATTTCCAAACCTGTTCGCTTGCCCATCAAAGCTTTGCAAGACTTGGTAGCATACGACTTCTACACACCAAAACTGTATCGGGTGAGCATAGTTTTGGGTGTTGACCTGATTTCAAAACTTGCCGACATGATTGACCGCTTAATATTTGATGGAATTGTTAACTTAGTTGGCTTAATTTCCATCTTGAGTGGGGAAGGTTTGAAATACAGCACCTCAGGACAAACCCAGTTTTATGCATTCACTGTGCTATTGGGAGTAGGAGTTTTAGGAATGCTTGTGAGTTGGCAATACTGGGGAGTTCAGTTTTTAGATTTGGTGTTTTAGTTTTGGGATTCCTTTGTCGAGTAAGGGCGCAAAGCCTTGCGCCCTTACAAAAAACTCAATTTTCAACCAATCATTAATAACAAATAATTAACAATCAGCAAGTAGAAGTATCAGAAAAAGACGATGAATAAAAAAACACAGAAGGGAAATCTTTCCAGAAGAAATTTGTTCAAATTTGGTGCAGGAGCAATAGGAACAGGGGTATTAACAGCAGGAATTGGCTCCAAGTTAATGGTTTCTGAACCAGCCGTAGCACAACAAAAAGACATCACTCCCGATCAGGCTCTGCAATCGTTAATCGAGGGAAATCAACGCTTTGTCGCAAGAAAACGTCGCAACCCTAACCAAACTCCTACACGTCTTGTTGAAGTCGCAAAAGGTCAGAAGCCGTTTGCATCTATTCTCGGATGTGCAGATTCACGGGTTCCTGCTGAAATTGTTTTGGATCAAGGATTTGGAGATTTATTTGTGTGTCGTGTAGCTGGTAATATCGCCACTCCAGAGGAGATTGGCAGCCTGGAATTTGGCAGTTTGGTATTGGGGTCAAAGGTCATTATGGTGCTTGGTCATAGAAGATGTGGTGCGGTAGATGCCACGATAAAAGGTGCTCAAGTTCCCGGTCAAATTGGCAATTTGCTTGATGCCATTAAACTAGGTGTAGAAAGGTCAAAAAACATACCAGGTGACAAGCTAGAAAACGCTACTAAAGCAAATATTTTGGTGCAAGTGGAAAAGTTGAAATCGTCAACAGTTCTCTCTCAGTTAATTGATACCAACAAATTGACAATTGTAGGTGCTTTTTACGATTTGGATACTGGCAAAATCACTATGGTTAGTTAGGACTAACTAGTCAGAAATTTGCGCCTAATAACAACTCACTAACAAGTTTTCTTTTGAGTCGAATCACTCTATGCTCAGTACCTTAATTTGGCTACCTATTTTAGGTGCCGCTGTTATTAGTTTATTGCCTCGTGCTATTCCTGCAATTAATGTTCGTTTGACAGCCTTAACTGTTGCTGGATTAGCTCTTCTTTGGAATATTTTCCTATTCCTGAAATTTGATATCTCCAATTCAGGAATGCAGTTACAGGAATATTTACCTTGGAATGATACCCTGGGCTTGAGCTATCAATTGGGGGCTGATGGACTTTCCATACTGATGCTCATTTTAAACAGTTTGCTGACTTGGATTGCTATTTACAGCAGCAGTCAACAAACCGAACGACCCCGGCTTTTCTATGCCCTCATCTTATTCGTCAGTGGAGGGGTAGCAGGTGCGATCGCAGCACAGAATTTGTTGCTCTTCTTCCTGTTCTACGAACTAGAATTGATACCCTTCTATCTGCTGATTTCTATTTGGGGTGGTGAAAAGCGGGCTTATGCTGGCATGAAGTTCCTGATTTATACTGCTGTTTCAGGAGCATTAATTCTGGCGGCATTCTTAGGTACAGTGTGGCTTACTGGTTCAACCAGCTTTAATTACGATGCACTCTCCACCCAAACCTTATCAACAGCACTGCAAATCATTCTACTTGCAGGAATAGTGCTAGGTTTTGGTATCAAAATTCCTCTAATTCCCTTGCATACTTGGTTACCCGATGCTTACGTTGAAGCTTCAGCCCCCGTTGCTATTCTTCTCGGCGGAGTGCTAGCAAAGCTAGGAACTTATGGCATTTTGCGATTTGGAATGGCGCTGTTTCCCCAAGCTTGGAGTATTCTTGCGCCGACTTTGGCAATTTGGGGGGCAGTCAGTGCGATATACGGGGCGCTTACAGCAATTGCCCAAAAAGACATCAAGCGCATGGTAGCATACAGTTCCATCGGTCACATGGGCTATATATTGCTAGCAGCTGCCGCCAGCACTTCCTTAGCACTCATCGGTGCCATTTCCCAAATGGTGAGTCATGGCATCATCCTCGCCATCCTCTTCCATCTGGTGGGAGTTGTCGAAGCAAAGGTAGGAACCCGTGAGTTGGATAAACTCAACGGCTTAATGAGTCCCATACGCGGACTACCCCTGATCAGCGCCCTACTAGTTTTAGGTGGTATGGCAAGCGCTGGCATTCCAGGCATGGTAGGATTCATTGCTGAGTTTATAGTGTTTCAAGGTAGTTTCTCGGTCTTTCCCATACCAACACTATTGTGTGTAGTTGCGAGTGGCTTAACCGCAGTCTACTTTGTCATCCTCCTTAACCGTACCTGTTTTGGCAAACTTGACAACAACTTAGCTTATTATCCCAAAGTTCTGTGGTCTGAGAAAATGCCAGCCGTTGTCTTGGCAGTTCTCATCTTGTTCTTAGGAATACAACCCACTTGGTTAGTGCGTTGGAGTGAACCAACATCTACAGCAATGGTTGCGACTATTCCTCCTGTTGAGAAAGGCGTAACTGCTCAAGTCGCTCTCAATCAATGAACTTGCCTTAAAAACCCTTCTTTTTCAGAACTAACCACTAACAACCAAAAACTCATAATCTGAAAAGATAAGATCCCCGACTTCTTTAAGAAGTCGGGGATCTGAAGAAGACCAATTTATGCGCTTACGCGCAGGCACTTTCACACAAACGAAATAGGATTGCTATAGCTAAATTTGAGGAAATCCAAATGGTACAAACTCCAGAGAAATCTTCAACTAAATTACCTCCTTCTACCCATGAATTTGCAGAAGTCATTCATCGGTTAGAAGCAGGCGGTGCAATGTTGCCCGATACCCCAGAAAACTTAATGCAAATCATCGGTATTTACAAAGCTTATGCAGTGCCGATGGACTTCTACTGGCGCGACTTATTATATATTGCCGAACGCGTATTTTTAAATCCATTTCCCTTCTTCAAATACTTCTTGCCTAAAGAGTATTTAGAACTGCACAATCATTATGCAGGCGATGATGCTGAGTTGAGAGTTTGGCGCGGTGAAGCAACTGCGCATCCAGAACTATTGGCATTTATGGAAAAGGGTGAAACCTTCAAAATGCCCAAGTTATTGCATCACTTATTCCACGATCGCATTAATATGGAATTTGCCGAAGCTTGTATGCGGGCAATGCTTTGGCACAGAGGTATGGGTGGACAATTTGACCCTTACTTGGACACCGAAGAATATAAAGCCAACGCTGACAGGGCAATCAAAGCTTACTTCCAAGGCAACCCATTCATGTTGGCACTCTACAAACTGTTCCCAGATATGTTTATAGAACAGTGCCGCCAGATGTCTTACTATGCTAATCTGGGTTTGTTCTGGGAAATCATGGCTCCCGTATTCTTTGAAATGTCAGACTTGTATGATGAAGGGAAAATTGCCAGTGTCCCAGACGCAATGAATTTCTTGGTGAATGGAATTCTTGCAGTTGCAAATCGTCCCATTTACCATAATGTTTATATCCGTGGCGAATGCTACGAAATCGTTCCCAAATCTAAAGGATTCGTATGGCTTCACGAAGCTGCATTACCCTACGTGGAAGCTGTTTTTTACCGTACCGCTCCCTTCCGGGGTACAAAATCTTATAATGCTCAAGCACGGCAAATACCTACAGACCAAAAAGACTTCCACTACGGAATTCTTTATGCAGATGTCTTTCCAGTAGGTACCGCTGGCATTCCACCAACACTGCTGATGCAAGATATGTTGCACTTTTTACCACCATATCTTGTTGAATACTACAAGCAACATTGCCGAGGAGAAGAAGATATGTTGATTCAGTTGGGAATTAGTTTCCAACGGTCAATGTACTGTGTTACTTCTGCGGTTATTCAAGCATTACGAACAGCACTTTTACATCCTTTAGATGATCCAGATCCTGAGCATTTACAAGCAAATCGGGAGTTTTTTGAGACTCAATTAAACCGTTTCACACGTCCCGAATATGGTATTCGTAATGCTGCTCGTTTGCGGGATATTCAAAGCCAGGATTATAGATAAGCGAAAACACATCTAAATTGACGTGAGTTCGATGTATCCTGATTTGACCCCTCTCCAAACCTCTCCCCTATAAGGGGAGAGGCTTAAAAATCCCATTTTTACGTAGCTCCTCCCTCTCCTACAAGGAGAGGGAGGTTGGGTGGGAGAGGTCCTGAGAACTCACGTTAAATTGCATACTTTCTTGTGAGTGTCTTCATGAGTCATTAGACTCGCCCAAAAATTTGAAAAGCTCTGAGTGTCTGGCTTGGAGGAAGTTTGCCTTCAAGCCAGCGCTTTTTCATCTTCAGATGTACTATCTGTGAATCGAAGTGAATAGAGAGTAACCACTGACACCCAAGATGAAAACAACGGCGGCAGAAAAAACTACGATATCTCTGACAAGAAACAAAATCCAATCTTTTCTGAGTTCCTGTTTAGACTTGAGTTCTCGCAGCTTTCGTTCAAGTGCTGCATCTTCTTGAGACTGAAAATTGAGTGATGATAAAATCAGCGGATTTTTACCTTGTTTAGCAATTAAATTGGATAAATCTTTTAAATCTGTCATTTCGCTAAAGAGTCATTTATAAAGTAAAAAATAAAATTTTTGTAGGGTGTGTTAGGCACATATACCAATATTATTTGTCACCAAAAATATGTAAAAAGTGCCTAACGCACCATGTTATATGGCGGTGCGTTACGGCTTTAGCCTAACGCACCCTACTTAAGGTTTACTTGTTTAGCAATTAAATTGGATAAATCTTTTAAATCTGTCATGCAGCTAAATGCCAACAATTTCAGTTTCTAAAGTTTTATTTTCGTCAGTAATCCACAAATGCTTCCCGTTCTGCTTTGCTTCTACTGCTACCTGCATCAAAACTATACCTTTCAGCAGAACCTCAGCCATATCTCCATCAAGCTGTTGAGCCACATTATTCAAAGTTTCATATAGTTCTGGTGACAAATCCAAACTGATTTGTACACGCTGATTTTTATCTTTTATAGTCATTTTTTACTCGTATTTTTGCTAATATATTTTAATACATTATATTTGAATGAAAATAAGATTAACATCTCTAAGCCAATAAATGCACGTATCTGTATCAAGTAAATAATACCAAATTGCATTCATACAGGTAACTTTCTCTTTTTCTTCTCTGTGTTCTCTGCGTTCTCTGCGGTTAATTCAGAAAATTCTCTCTTTGAACGCAACTTGGTATAAGTCACAAAATATATTCAGAGTTGGAACTCGTACGACTATCATATATATCTTGGATAATTTCCTCGCTTGTGCGTTCGTCTTCCCAAGCACCAAACTTTTCCATAAATGTTTCAAGCGGATGAGCTTTTGGTTCAGCTTCCAATGGCGTAATTATTTCAGTTACAATAAGTTCATCTGCTTCGGTAATTCCTAATTTTTTAGTCTGCTCTTTAGCTGTTATCATAATTTGCATGAGCGTTATTGCCTGACGCACAACATCGCTTTTGCTTCCACCAATCTTGCTGGCAAGTTCTTCCAATATCTGGTTAAGTTCAGGTGACAAATCTAGGTTTAAGCGAACCATTCCTTGAGTATCTGTCATGGCTCCATCCTTGTGTAAAATCTTTAGTACATCATAGCTTGCAGACGGTCAAGGTAAGCAGACATGACAGAGGTGGCTACAATAAATTTAAATTCAATCTGTTTGGTTTATTGAAACAGGGGACAATATTCCTAAGTTTGTGACAGCCTATCGACTGAAAAGGTCAGAAAAATGATTGCAGAACTTGATAGGGTTATTCTAACAACTGATATTTCAGAGTACAGTTTAGAACAGGGTGATATAGGTACAGTTGTTTTGGTACATCAAGATGGCGAAGGATATGAGGTAGAATTTGTCACCTTGGATGGGGAAACTGTGGCAATTGTTTCACTCTTTGCTGCACAAGTTCGTCCCATTGGTAGTAGAGAAATTGCTCATGCACGGTTGAGAAATTGATGGTATTTCCTACAATTAAGTCTGATACAAAAGAAGTGCGATCGCACTTCTTTAACCAATCTCTCTTTGTGCCTAACGACTAAAATCGCGCAACATACAAATTTACCGAAAAGATTTGATAAACGTCCCATTTATACTACAACTTCCCCGATAAAGGTTTGCGAATCCTTAGGAACGTAAGGATTGCTATGTTTAGCTTGGACGTGAAGATAACCTTTAATAGCATCTTTGATATTTTCAATCGCCTCATCCAGAGTTTTACCTTGGCTGGCACAACCTAGAAGTTCGGGAACCTCAGCGACGTAACCTTCATATTCAGGATCAAATGTAAAAATTACTTTGAATTTCATGATCAATTAATGTTGTAGAATTTGAGTGAATATGACTGGATTATTGTTAAGTATATCAAACGCCATAATTTATCGCACTTCCTCAACCCATTTCTATAGACCTCTTACAGAAGTAAAAAAATCGTGAATGTCATTCTGAACGAAACGCAGTGTAGCGAAGAATCTCGCCAGATGTTTCGCTCCGATCAACATGACAATTCAAGCATTTTTGCAAGAGGTCTTATGAGTGCCTAACGACTAAAATTTCGGCTATACGAACAAAACCTGCGTAGGCAGGTTTTAAAACATAAAAGCCTAAAAATTTCTGACTCTAGTTAATATGATTTATTGCGACACTTAGAGATGATTTATAAAGTAAGCCTTAAATTGTAGGGTGCGTTTAAGCCAAAAGTACTGCACCACCAGTTGCGGTGCGTTACGGCTAATTCTTACTGTCTCAAACACTCAAATTCTTACATAGCCGTAACACACCCTACTTAATATTTACTTCATTCGTTATATATAATATGTAATTCTCCAACGATTGCCCAAGCAATTATTTTTATTTGTTTAATATAATTTTGAACAAATGTAGCTGAAATAGTACCGAAAATGAAGCTGACGAACCAGGCAATGATATTAACAAAATCAGAATAAGTTAATTTCATGACGTACTTAATTTCTGAATTTTATTAATAGAAACGTTGAAATATGAGAAGCGCCTAACCAATAACAAATATACATACATTAAAAATCCCCTGTTTCAGTTTATACTGAAACAGGGGCAGAATGTCAAATCTAGCTTAATGCAGCAACTCCATCCCCCGCTTCGCCAACGCCTGCGCCGTCAAACCATTAAACGCCATCAACTCCCCAGCACTCGCCGTCGTTTCCCCGCGCTTCCACGCAAAGGTATCCCGCTTCGCCGTACTCCGCAACATGATGGGTTCTAGCATCGCCGCAGCGCCACCAGTTACACCAATGAGTGCATCACCAGCAAACAATCCGGCAAATTTCTCATCATCCAAGAAACCGCCATCGGGTTCAGAACAAGTATCCCAAGCGGTATCATGAGGACGATACAAACGCCGGGGGTTGATAACAGAAACAATCTTGACGGCTATACCTTCAGTTTCTAGAAAAGCAGCAGCTTCAAATACTGGCATTAACGTCATATCGCCAATTACGGCAAATACAACTTTCTTACTCCCCCCTTGATTAGAATCGACATCTTGCAACACTACTGCGCCATCGCGTAAGCCTTCACGAGTTTGTTCAAATGTTGTTCTAATTGGCAATGGCGACTTACTCGCAGTAATCACAATTCCCTTATTCTTTGTTGTCAGCGCCCAGTCATAACAAACTTGAATACTGTTAGCATCGGGTGGAAACAATGGGAATACATTTCCATTCCGCATCAAGGAAGCAAAATAAGCTTCAATTTCCGGACGTTGATGAGTCCAACCGTTACGCCCTTGCTCTAATGCGCCAGCAGTGAATAAAGTAATAGTCGAGGGAGTTTGACGCCGCAATTCTGCCATTGCTTGCGTGACTGTTTGCCATATTGGTAAACCGTTGATGGCAAAAGATTCGTAGGAACACCACAAAGTTCTCGCACCCATCAACGATAAACCAGCAGCTAAACCAGCACAAGCATCTTCACTCAATGGTTCGTAAACTTGTCCGCCTGGTGCTTGGTTGTATAAGTCGTCTGTGGTGGGGTGAATAATTTTGAGTGCTTGGTTGATATTAGCAATTCCTGATGCTTCGTTACCATCGGCGTTAGTCACCAGGAAATTCTTATCTTTTTGTCCAACTATTCCCACTAATCTTCCCATAGATGTGGTGGAAACTTTTGGATCTCCTCCTACTGCATATTCTTCTAAAGGCAATTCGCCTAATTCTGGCAATGGTAATTCAAATTCTGTCACAACTGTCTTCGCTGCGGGACCACCGCCTGCGCGTTCAGCATTTGTCCGTACCAGTTGCCAAGCTTCTGGAGGTAAGGCACGTTCTTTCAACGCATTTACAATATGCGGAGCATCAAGCGTATCTTTAGGATAAAGGTTATGCGATTTTGCACCTCTTGCGTGAACTCCTGCACCTTTAAGTTGTTTTATGATGAAGACAGTCAGCTTGCCGCCAAGTGCAGATTTAGCAGCTTTATCCACACCAGTTAGCACTGCTTTGGTGAAAGCTAGCCGCTGCTCAAATGAAAAGGCGGTACTATCAACATAATCGCCTGGCTGGTTTTGGTCGTCAAAGTCTTTGGCATCGACTAACACGACTTCTTCAAAACCATTACCTTGCCAGTATGCCTTCATCTGTTCATTCGTTTTGAGCGAAACCATGCTATGGTGTTCCTGGCTGTAACCGTTCCACACCAACACTGGCAAGAAGTTGGTCGCTCCTGGAAACGCAGTGTGGAAGTGTGCGATCGCACTTATGATATACGGTTCACCCAGTCCACCGTCGCCAACGGTAAAGGGGAATAACTTGTCTTTGTGCAACAGTGCAGCTGCCATTGCAAAGTGTTGCCCTTGTCCCAAAGGACCTGCAGGTGCAAGAATACCGGGAATGTAGCCGGAAAGGTGTCCCAAAAGTCCGTGCTTTTCCCGGAAGCGATCGCGCAATTGTTGCACTGTAAAAATTCCCATGTCCTCTAGCGAACGATCCAAGAACATGGCACTATAAAATCC
This sequence comes from Scytonema sp. PCC 10023, assembly GCF_963920835.1. Taxonomy (NCBI): domain Bacteria; kingdom Bacillati; phylum Cyanobacteriota; class Cyanophyceae; order Nostocales; family Scytonemataceae; genus Scytonema; species Scytonema sp. PCC 10023. The sequence goes on along the minus strand of NZ_CAWUDP010000048.1, from coordinate 46,079 downwards.
AGGGGCATGGTGTCCCACTTCGGTGATAATGTTCTTGTAACCGAGCATGACAAGCGCTGCATAAGCTTCCGCTTGAGAGGCAAAACCGCCTGGGTGTCCAGAGGCTTTAGATCCGGTGATTTGCAATGTCAGGTAGCGCAAAGCGTCGGCAGCAAGTAAGGTTTGGAATGCGGCTGCTGGATCTGTGGGGTTGGCACTCCCCCCCGATTCTATGGCAGGTTTTCCACCATAAGTTTCAAAACCTGGGATTGCTTCACCAAAGTATTGAATTCCTTCGCAAAAATCGGGAGATGCTGCAGTTGCCTTTGGGGTGATTGCTGTCATGCTGAGTACCTTATTTCAACTATTGAGGAGACACTATAGATGCTCGCTCAATTTAACAAAAATTTTACAACCTTCAGGTTATTACAGTTTATTACTGTTTAGTAATGCAAAGATAATTAGCTGAAATACCGTTTTCAACTTACTGAGCTTTAAAAGTACGTTTTTATACTTTTTTTTAAGAGTTCAAGCCAAAGCACTTTTTGGAACGGCTATTTTCACTCTTGTTGTTAAAAGTCGTCAGATAATGAAATCTCGAATTTTGAAATCTACCCCTGGTTAAGTTTTTAGGCCACAAGATTTTGGTATAGTTTTCAACGCGGAATAACCGAGCATTTGTAGATAGGGCATATGCCTTACTTATAAAATTTTGAGTAGGGAAAGTTATATAAAAAAGAACGCGCAAAAAACATAAAGTAAAGAATACGAAGAAATCTACATTTTTATTATGATGCTGCCGTTAACACAGACGTTACAATTAATTATTAATCCAACGAGATTTTTAGAGGATTGTGCTGCGAAGTATGGCGACCCGTTTACAGTGCGGGTATTGGGGATAAACTCGCCGCCAGTGGTGTTTTTTAGCAGTCCGGAAGCGATCGCTGAGTGTTTTGCGGTTCCAGCGAAAGAGTTGGATTTTAAAAAGGCAACTCATGTTTTTGAGCCTTTGTTTGGCTCAAATTCGATTGTATTGCAAGAAGGGCGATCGCACAATCGCCAACGGCAGTTATTGATGCCACCTTTTCATGGCGATCGCATGAAGGATTACGGTCAAGCTATTTGCCAAATCACTGAAGAAGTCACGCGAACTTGGACGCAAGGTAAGACTATTTCTATGCAGCAAGTTATGCCAGATATCACTTTGCAAATTATTTTGCAAGTGGTGTTTGGTATGAGTCCCGGTGCGCGTTACCAAAAAGTAAAAGAACTGCTGAGTTCTTTGTTAGAAGATGTCACGAAACCTGGGTATTCTACCTTGTTTTTCTTTCCGCCTTTACAAAAAGATTTAGGTGCATGGAGTCCTTGGGGAAACTACCTTAAAAGGCGAGAAGAAATCGATAAACTGATTTATGCAGAGATTGACGAACGGCGTTTGTCTAATGATGCTTCGCGTACAGATATTCTAAGTTTGTTGATGTCAGCGCGTGACGAAAACGAAGAGCAGATGACAGATAAAGAGTTACGCGACCAATTAGTTTCTCTGTTGCTTTTGGGATATGAAACAACAGCTGCTGTCTTAGCGTGGGTGTTTTATTTAATTCACTCACACCCTTTGGTAAAAGATAAGCTGATGCAGGAATTGAATACTTTGGGAGATACACCCAATCCTGAAACTATTACTCAATTACCATATCTAGGCGCTGTCTGTCAGGAAACACTGCGAATTCACCCCATCGCTCTAATTTGTACGCCGCGAATGGTAAAAGATACAGTAGAAATTGCGGGTCAGAAATTTACATCGGGGACAGTTTTAGTTCCCAGCATTCATTTAGCGCATCGACGTGCAGAAACTTACCCTGAACCAGAAAAGTTTAAACCAGAAAGATTTCTCAACCAAAAATTTTCACCTTATGAATATTTGCCTTTTGGGGGAGGTTATCGTGGTTGTATCGGTGCAGCATTTTCTATGTATGAACTGAAATTAGTAGTAGCAACTATTTTGTCTCGTTTTCAACTAGAGCTTGTTGATAAGCGTCCAGTGCGTCCAGTACGTCGTGGCATTACGATTGTTCCCTCTGGGGGTGTGCGGATGGTTGTTACTAAAGAGATGAAGAAGGCGAATAATTTTGTGTATTTGTAGCTATTGCTCAAGATATAAAGATTAAGGAACCACAGATGCACACAGATTAACACAGATAGTATTTTCCTCTTCTTCGTCTATGTTCTTTGTTGCCTCGTGTGGGTTCGTTTATTATCCAATCACAGGATTTTTAATATCTTCCTTCTTTTATATCTTGATGTAGATACTCTCCTGAGTTTTGGGCGTCAAAATTAAGCAGTAACAGGACGCGAAGGAGATAATTAACTTATGCCAGAAGAGCATCGGCTAGACGAGCAGATTGTTTCACAGGTAGCCCAAAGCAGATTATCTGAAGAGCTAGATGGAGCAGAAAAAATAGACGTAGATGTACAAACCGACCTACTGAAAATGTTTCAGGGACAAGCGGATGGAGTTTCTGTTGCAGGTCGGGGACTGGTGATGCGAGGTATCCGCGTGCAGGACATAAAACTGCAAACAGATAGCGTTGCCATTAATCCATTGAGTGTTCTTTTTGGTCAAATAGAACTGAACCAGCCAGTAAATACCAGTGCTCGTGTTGTACTTACAGAAGCAGACATTAACCATGCCTTGACCTCAGAGTTTGTTCGTAGCAAGATGCCAAACTTTGAGTTGAATGTAGATGGTGAAATTGTCGGTTTACAGCCACAAGAGATACAAATTCACCTAATAGATAATGGTAAGATGGCATTTACGGGAAAGGTTTTGTTAACAGAGAAAGGCAAGGTTCGCACAGTAGGTTTTACTGCACAGGTTTGTCCACGCACTGAACACAAACCCATAATCCTAGAAAACTTTAACTTGACTCAGGGAGAAGGCATTTCACTAGAAGTCGTTGTTGCCTTAATGCAGAAGGTCAAAGAACTGGTAAACTTACCATATTTTGAGTTTGATGATGTAGTATTACGTGTCAAAAATATGGAAGTCCAAAAGAGCAGTATGACACTTTTGGTAGACGCTCGTCTGACACAAATACCTGCTACTGAGGGTAATTTTTAGTTGTTAGTTGTTAAAAAGTCTTACTAATCACTCACCTATCCTTATTAGCAATTATCTGTTACGAATAGTAACAGAATCAAAAAATCCTACCTAAAGGTTAATTTTTATGACTGCCGAATGATGTATATCTGTCAACATCTTTCTAAGATTGGGAGTATATGTACTTCCCGAAACTTAAACTATGCAAACGTATGATGTTGTAATTATTGGAGCAGGACACAATGGGCTAGTTTGTGCTGCTTATTTGCTGAAAGCTGGCTATAGCGTCTTACTCCTAGAAAAGCGTTCTGTTCCTGGTGGTGCAGCTACAACAGAGGAATGTTTGCCAAAAGAAGCTCCTGGATTTAAGTTTAACTTGTGTGCCATTGACCACGAGTTTATTCACTTAGGACCAGTCGTACAAGAATTAGAACTCGAAAAGTACGGCTTAGAATATTTGGAGTGCGATCCAGTTGTTTTCTGTCCTCACCCTGACGGGAAGTATTTCTTAGGTCATAAGTCGTTAGAAAAAACTTGTGCAGAAATTGCCCGTTATAGCGATCGGGATGCCAAAAAATACGCAGAATATACAGATTACTGGCAGAGGGCAATAGGTGCAATGATTCCCATGTTTAACGCGCCGCCAAAGTCAGTTTTAGATATTCTTGGCAACTACGACATCGCAAAGCTGAAAGATTTATTTTCAGTCATTGGTTCTCCTAACAAGACGCTGGACTTTATTCGCAACATGTTGACCAGCGCTGAAGATATTCTTAACGAGTGGTTTGATTCAGAATTTCTCAAAGCGCCTTTGGCAAGACTTGCAGCCGAACTGGGTGCGCCACCTTCGCAAAAAACCATTGCCATTGGTGCAATTATGATGGCGATGCGTCATGATCCAGGGATGGCAAGACCGCGTGGTGGTACTGGTGCATTGGTGCAAGCCTTGGTAAACTTAGTGACAAGTAAAGGCGGCGTTATCCTGACAGATCAGCATGTCGAGAAAGTTTTGATTGACAATGGTCGTGCCGTTGGTGTGCGGGTGGCAAATGGTACGGAATATCGTGCAAAAGATGGGGTCATCTCAAACATTGATGCCAAACGGGTATTTTTGCAATTGATGGATGATAGCGATGTGGATGCAGCCGATCCAAATTTGCGAGAAAGATTAGAACGCCGCATCGTTAACAACAACGAAACCATTCTCAAGATTGATTTGGCTTTAAACGAACCGCCGCGCTTTGAACATCACGAACACAAGGATGAATATCTCATTGGGTCTGTTTTGATTGCAGATTCTATTGCTCATGTAGAACAGGCACATAGTAAGTGTACCTTAGGAGAGATTCCAGATTCCGACCCCTCGATGTATGTGGTCGTGCCGACAATGTTAGATCCGTCGATGGCACCACCAGGCAAGCACACCGTGTGGATTGAGTTTTTCGCCCCGTATCAAATTGCAGGCGCAGAAGGCACGGGTTTGAAGGGTACAGGTTGGACAGATGAACTGAAAAATAAAGTTGCAGACAGGGTGGTTGATAAATTAGCAGACTACGCACCGAATCTGAAAAACGCACTGATTGCCCGTCGCGTGGAAAGTCCGGCGGAACTGGGAGAAAGATTGGGCGCGTACAAAGGAAATTACTACCATATTGACATGACCTTGGATCAGATGGTGTTTTTCCGTCCCCTACCAGAGATAGCGAACTACAAAACCCCAATTGAGAATTTGTTCCTCACAGGTGCGGGAACTCATCCAGGCGGTTCCATTTCAGGAATGCCCGGACGCAACTGTGCGCGAGTCTTTTTGCAGAGTAAACACCCCATAGCACAGACACTCAAGGATGCACGGGATTCGATTAAGTCAACAGTTGGGTCCGTGTTTAAGATTAATTAGGCATTAGGCTTAAATATCACTGACTGAACAAAAAATTCAATAAGAGGAACCTCACCCCCCTACCCCCTCTCCGCTAAGCAGAGAGGGGGCTGTATTTTCTCCTCCTCACTTGTAGGGAGAGGTCAAAAGCGTACTGCACCTCAATGCAAAATGCAAATCGCTATAATGCTTTCACCATAATTTTAAGTATTCCGATAAAGTTGTCGGGGTTTTATTTATAATAATTCCGATAAAGTTATCGGAATTTAATTCATAATAATTTCGATGGATGTATGAGTATTTAATTTGTCAGATTTTCAAGATATTTAATGCGTAATTTCTCAATTTAAAATTGTCGATTATTTGATTAATATAAAATTGAGATGCCCCCAAGCTTCAAGACATTGGGCAGCCGCATCTCTATTTTTTATAAAGCATAATCTAGAGAAAAGTGGGTTTTTATGCCTAAAGAAAATCCTTATACAACTATTGCTATTATTGGTGGTGGCTTCAGCGGTTCAATGGTCGCTGCTCATTTGTTACAAGCAGCAACTTTTCCTCTCAATATCAAGTTAATTGAGCGCAATTCTTTATTAGGACGAGGAGTAGCCTACGGCACTTATTCTCCTTATCATCTTCTCAATGTTCCTGCTGAGCAAATCAGTGCTTTTCCCAATAACCCTGATCACTTCCTGCATTGGGTTCAAAGACAAAATGAAACAATCGGAGGTTTTGTCACTTCAGAGGCTACGGCAAACTCTTTTGTTCCTCGCAAGATTTATGGTGCTTATGTTCAGGCTATCTTGGATGAAGCAGAAACCACTGCGCCCGATTATGTGCATCTAGAACGAATTACTGATGAAGCTATTGGCATTGAGCCGGGAAATGTAGGTGCAACTGTGTCCTTAAGCAACGGTGAAAGTATACAGGCAGATCGCATTGTTCTAGCTTTAGGCAATTTTCCACCAGCCGAGCCACCAATTCAAGACCGTTCTTTCTACAAGAGCAGCCGCTATAAAGGCAATGCATATTCTGCTCAAGCGTTGACAGACCTCGACTCCGACGACTCAGTTTTGCTGATTGGTTCAGGGCTGACGATGGTTGATTTAACTATCACCCTATTCCGACAAGGTCATAAAGGTAAGATTTACATTGTCTCGCGACATGGGTTATTACCTCTTGCTCACAAGACAATTCCTTCCATAGCTCCCTTTGTTGCTATTGACCAAGCTCCTAAAACAGCTCAAGCATTGATGCACCTCGTCCGCCAAGAAGTAGAATCGGCAGCTGCTTGTGGTCTAGACTGGCGGGCTGTCATTAACTGTCTGCGCCCAGTCACTCAAAGCTTGTGGCAAACTCTTCCTCTGAGCGAAAAGCAGCGCTTCTTACGTCACGTTCGAGCCTACTGGGATATCCATCGTCATCGAATTGCGCCAGAGGTCGCAGAGGTCGTAAACAAGCTACTTTCTTGCGGTCAACTCGTCATACACGCAGGTCGTATCCAGGCTTACCACGAGGATAATCATGGTGTCGATGTCACCGTTCGCAAACGCCACACCACAGAAGACCTTGTATTACGGGTGAACCGCGTCATTAACTGTACTGGTCCTGCCTCCAATTATGAAAAGTTGGCACATCCGTTAGTCAACAGCTTACTGTCTAAGGGTCTTGTTTGCTGCAATCCCTTAAGAATGGGACTTAATACAGCTGCCAATGGAGCGCTCTTGGACGCAAATGGCGTAGGTTCAAAGTTTTTGTACACACTCGGTTCCACACGTCAAGGCGACCTTTTGGAGACGATCGCAGTCCCGGAGATTCGAGAGCAGGCAATGCTGTTGGCACAGGAGTTATTGTCTCAATCTGCTGTAGAAATTCGCTCTTTAGACCAGGTGTCAGTTAATGAAAGAGGACGCTTTTCTGGTAATCCATCGGTAGGAGTGGGTTTTGCAAGAAAGCCTTCTTCGTAAATTGAAACTTTTACCACAATTTTCTACTATAGCGGTTTTCAATTGGTATACATCAAAGAATTAAGGAACCGCATATCTACGCAGATACACGTAGATAATCTTGTACTTTATCCGGATGAGAACACCTATATTTCACAAGTTAGGGAAGTGTTATGCTATTTCGCCAGTTATTTGACAAGGAATCAAGTACTTATACTTACCTTATTGCCGATATCAAAACGAAGACTGCTGTCCTTGTTGATCCAGTTTTAGAACAATTTGAGCGGGATTGTCAGATTCTTCAACAATTAGAACTTACTTTACGTTATTGCCTAGAAACTCACGTCCATGCTGACCACGTTACCAGTACAGGTAAGCTGCGAGATACAACTGGGTGTGAGACAGTCGTTCCTTTTGGGGCAGAAGTGCCTTGTGCAGACCGCTATATTGCAGATGGAGAAATCTTGCAGTTGGGATCAGTTGTGATTTCGGCGATCGCCACTCCTGGTCATACAAATGCTCATCTGGCTTATCTTATCAACAAGGAGCGAGTTCTGACGGGTGATGCGTTGTTTATCCGAGGTTGTGGCAGAACTGATTTTCAAAGCGGGGATGCTGGAACCTTATATGACTCTGTGACGCAGCGGCTATTTACTCTACCCGATGAAACTCTGGTTTATCCAGGTCATGACTATCAAGGTTGTACTGTTTCAACAATTGGCGAAGAAAAACGTTGCAACCCGAGATTGGCTGGACGCGATCGCAATAGCTTTATTGAATTGATGGGGAATCTCAACTTAGCTTTTCCTAAAAAGATGATGGAAGCGGTTCCTGCTAATCAAAATTGCGGTCGTATCTTGTCTACATAAATACAGGCATTATTTATGCTTTCACGCGCTACCTACCATGAGCGTAAATTTATATTTCTTTTTCAAAATCAATAATACATTTTTCTCTCTGGTTCAATAGCGGAGTGTATAACCTTAGTTAATGCCTCCTTTACTGCATTTGACTCAACTACAAGAGTTAAATTACTACGCTTTCAAATCCGATATTTAAAATACGAGAGAGACTGTTTATGACACAGAACAACGCAGCCCAACTTTTTAAAGCCGTCAAACAAGATCAGGCATTACAGCAAAGACTCAAAGCTGCAACTAACCCAGAAGCTTTCATCAAGATTGCTAAAGAGCGTGGCTATGACTTCACAGTCGAAGAACTGGAGACTGAGATCAGCAAATTGTCTCAAGAAGAGTTGGCAGCAATTGTCAATCCAGGGATAGCACCTAGAACCCACATTTATCCTAGGTAATTCCTGAACTGAAAAATTGAACGTACAGACAATTGTTAGGATGAAACACGAATCAGACTGAAAACCGAGACGGGTTGAGTCGTCACGGCTGGTGGTATAAAACCCACAGTTGGAGTGCAGTAGCCACGGGACTAGATTGCACAAGTTCGTAGCGAACGACAGCTTGTTTGATTTCGTTTCATATGGCGATTGTAGGGGCACGGTATGCCGTGCCCTCATCAGTGGCTGTAAACTCAGTTATTACGGTTGCTCGAAGACGCAGGGTAATTAGTGGTTGGCATCCGCCTGCGGATTGAAGGCAAACAAAAACTAAATCACATAAATGCTTAATATTTAATTATAACCCACGAAAGATTTATACTTCTTAACCACTTTCTAACATCTGGGAATATACCCTACTCCCGCAGTTACAGTTATGGAAGCGTATGATGTTGTGATTATTGGCGCTGGTCACAATGCACTTGTTTGTGCCGCCTATCTACTCAAAGCTGGGTACAGCGTCTTACTATTGGAAGCGCGTTCAATTCCCGGTGGCGGTTCGACAACCGAAGAACTCATGCCGCAAGAAGCGCCTGGGTTTAAATTCAACCCCTGCGCTATTAACCACCTATTTATTTTCCTTGGACCAGTTATACAAGAATTAGAATTACACAAGTACGGCTTGGAATATCTTTCCTGTGATCCGGTCGCCTTTTGTCCTCATCCTGATGGTAAGTATTTTTTAGCGCATAAGTCCGTTGAGAAAACTTGTGCGGAGATTGCCCGTTACAGTCAGAGAGATGCCCAAAAATACGCCGAATATATCGAGTTTTGGGAACGGTTTATCAAAGCGGTTACACCCTTTTTCAATGCAGCACCAAAGTCAATTGTTGACATTGCTGGTAACTACGGGCTGAAACATCTGCAAGACTTCTTCTCAATTCTAGGTGGTCCCAACACGACTCTAGATTTAGTTCGCACCCTGCTGAGCAGTCCGATAGACAATATCAACGAGTATTTTGATTCTGAATTTGTCAAAGCACCCCTCGCCCGACTATCTGCGGAACTGAGTTCGCCTCCCTCCCAAAAAGCAATGTCCTTTGGGGCAATGATGTTGGCATTGCGCCACAACCCCGGTATGGCACGCCCACGCGGCGGTACTGGCGCACTTACTGAAGCTTTAGTAAATTGTGTGACAAGTCTTGGTGGCGTTATCCTCACCGACCAAAAAGTTGAAAAAGTGTTGGTGGATAACGGTAAAGCTGTCGGTGTGCGGGTTGCTGGTGGCAAAGAATATCGTGCTAACAAAGGCGTCATCTCAAGTCTCGATGCGAAGCGGTTATTCCTGCAACTAATGGATACAAGCGATGTGGATAGCGCTGATGCAAACTTGCGAGACAGATTAGACCGCCGCATCATCAACAATAACGAAACAATTCTCAAGATAGATTGTGCTTTATCCGAACCGCTACGCTTTGAACATCACCAACACAAAGATGAGTATCTCATTGGTTCTATTCTGATTGCAGATTCTATGAACCATGTGGAACAAGCTCATAGTGAGATTACTTTGGGCAAAATTCCCGATGAAAACCCGTCAATGTACGTGGTGATGCCTACAGGACTTGACCCCTCAATGGCACCCCAAGGCAAGCATACTTTATGGATAGAGTTTTTTGCGCCTTATCAAATAGCAGGTGCAGAAGGTACAGGGTTGAAGGGGACAGGCTGGACGGATGAACTGAAAAACAAAGTTGCCGACAAGGTGATTTCTAAACTGGCAGAGTATTCCCCCAATCTCAAACACTCGATTATTGCCCGTCATGTGGAAAGTCCTGCTGAATTAGGAGAACGCTTGGGGACTTACAAGGGTAACTACTACCACATCGACATGACCTTAGAACAAATGCTCTGCTTCCGTCCTTTACCAGAATTGGCTAATTATAAAACTCCAATTGAGAATTTATATCTCACTGGTGCGGGAACTCATCCAGGTGGTTCTATCTCTGGGTTACCAGGACGCAACTGTGCGAAAATGTTTTTGCATACTCAGGAACCATTGAAACAGACATTAAAAGATGCAGGAGATTCGATAAAATCTACGGTTGCATCGGTATTTGGTGGCGAATGATGAGTTAGTAGTAAGCGATCGCCTAAAGAGCAGTGCGCTACGAGTGCGATCGCGGCGCATACTACTAGCTTGATTCTGATTACACATCTTCCTATGTGAGCAAGAAAACGTCTTACTCGTTACCGATGACAAGGATAACTGAAAATTGATGTAATAAAAATGCTGTTGTCAGTGCTGGAGCCATGACTGAGCGGGTTTTAATTATTGGAGGGCGGGGGCGGATCGGCAGTAGTGTTGCGCAGGACATTCTCTCCCATACACAAGCAGAAGTTACAATCACTGGACGCACCCCAGATCATGGAATGAATGATCCGCGAGTGCAATTTTTGGTGTTGGACTTGGCGGACGTGGAAAAATTGAGGAAGGCGATCGCCTCTGTCAACTTGGTGGTTCACTGTGCTGGTCCTTTTCACTACCGAGACGCCAATGTTCTCAAAATCTGTATTGAACATGGCGTCAACTACGTCGATGTCAGTGACCACCGTTCTTATACTAGTAAGGCTCTGGGGTACAATGATGCAGCCGTATCTGCCGGTGTCACAGCGATCGTTAACACTGGTATCTTCCCCGGCATTTCTAACAGCATGGTACGCCAGGGTGTTGAGCAATTTGACACAGCCCAAAAGATTCATTTAAGTTATTTGGTGTCTGGTTCTGGTGGGGCTGGTGTCACTGTCATGCGGACAACTTTTTTAGGGTTGCAAAAGCCTTTTGAATCTTTAATAGATGGTCAATGGCAGATGGTAAAGCCTTACAGTCAGCGCGAAAATATTGACTTTCCATCCCCCTATGGACGCACCGGAGTTTACTGGTTTGATATGCCAGAAACCTTCACACTGCCTCATGCTTTTCCCTCGGTGAAAAGCGTCATTACCAAATTTGGTTCAGTTCCCGATTTTTACAATCACATGACTTGGATAGCTGCTCACGTTTTTCCTAAACAATTGATGCAGCGTCGTGCCATGATAGAATTTCTGGCATATGTCAGTCATTTTATGACCGATGTAACGAATCGCTTCAGTGGTATTGGGGTAGCTGTTCGCTCAGAAATTACAGGTCACAAAGATGATAGAGAAGCAGTCTTTTGCTCTACTTTAGTACATGAAAATACCGCCGTGGCTTCTGGTTGTGGTACGGGTAGCATTGCTCAATTGTTACTAGATGGCAAGCTGAAAAAACCTGGTGTGTCACCTGTGGAAGAAGCACTGCCAACTGATTTGTTTGAGCAAGCAATGCAAAGCCGAGGCATTAAGATTCATCACAATTGGTTGTAAAAATACTAAAACTTTGCACGAAAATCATGTGAAACGAGTATCTACATATTTCTTAACTTTGAATTTTAAGCGTCTTACAGAAGGTCTGCACAAACGTGTAGCCTAACCGTAAGGCATATTTTGAATTTTGAATTTTGAATTTTGAATTGTTAATGTATCCTCTGGTAGAAGGCAGAGTTACACCTAAACAAGTAGGATTCCTCTGAAACTCTGATTTTTGCGTAGGTATTTATCTATACTTACGCTGGAAAAATATCATAACAAAGAGGGTAGTGCAATGCAGCTAATTCTAGGAATTGTAAATAAAGCATTACGCCAAAGCATCGTTGTTTTAGGGTTGATGCTTTTGATCAGCGTGTCGGGTTTATTTTTTTTTGTTCAGCCTAGCTATGCATTAGGATTTACAACTGAAAAACCAACATTTCCATCTGAGAAACTCACACCGGAAGAAAAGATTGACCGTGCTTACGAATATAACAGAGCTGCTGGCCTTCGTGAAGAAGACAGACAACAGGCTTATGAACAAGCAGTAAAAGATGCTGCAACCCCTGAGGAAAAGGTTTACGAAAGGAATGTGAAGGATTCCCAGCCGAATTTGATTGACAAAGCTGGAGAACTGGTTGAGAAAGTCACAGGTAAGTAGAAGTAGGAGAAGATGAGGAAGTTATCTCCCCAAGAGTGTTTAGTGAATGAAAGCTGAAAATTAATATTTGTTTGAGCTTCTGAAGCTGTGATACAGCAGCGTCGCAGAAGCTTTTCTATAGGGACTAGGACATTTTCAAGTGAAAGAAATACTCAAGTCCTTACTGAACTTCATCTGCGCTGGCTTATTTGAAATAGGCGGCGGCTATCTGGTATGGCAATGGTTAAAGGAAGGAAAGCCTGTCTGGTGGGGAATTATCGGAGGTATTGGGTTAGCTTTATACGGTATAGTCGCGGCTCTCCAAACAGCTCACTTTGGTAGAGCGTATGCTGCCTACGGCGGCGTGTTTATTGTAATGGCAATGCTTTGGGGTTGGAAGGTAGATGGGGTGGCTCCAGACCGTTACGATATGCTAGGAGCCTGTTTGGCGTTACTGGGTGTGTTGATTATCATGTATGCACCCAGAGCATAGAAAAAAGATTTTTAGCAACAATTATTCACTAAACTTTTGTGAAAATAGTGCTGGTTTCTATGACTTGAATGATTGTCAAACAGACAGCAGCTTTAATAACGAGAACAATTAAACATTAAACATTTGACTTGTCCAAATGTTCTAATAAAGAGCGATACAGGTTGATGATATGACTGTCAGCCAAGCTGTAATAGACGTTTCGACCTTCTCGACGATAACTGACTAAACGCATCACTTTTAATAATCGCAGTTGATGGCAAACTGCTGATTCAGTCATCTTCGTTAATGCTGCTAGATCGCAAACACACAACTCCTGGGAAGCCAAAGCTGATAAGAGGCGTAGACGGTTTGTATCTGCCAGCACTCCAAAGATTTCTGCCATCTGCTGTGCTTTATCTGTAGCCAAGATTTCCGCCTGAGTTGAGCGTACATTATCTAGATGCACCAGATGGGTGTCACAGGTTGGTGCGTCAGAACTTTGGAGTAAGTCCAAGCCCTGCTTTTCCTTGTGCTTATTCATAGCAAGTTTCTTTTAGCCAATGGTTATCAGTATCAATATTAACTAAATTATTAACTAAACTTTCAAGATTGAACAGTTGAATAGTTGCTCAATTGTTGTATTAAAATAATGGCAGTTATCCTTGTCGCCTTTGTTATAAAGCTGCCATGACTCAAACTCCTTCCCTCAAAACCCAAACCTTACAAGTTGGTGGCATGGACTGCGGAAGCTGCGCCAAGACAATTGAAGCAAGCTTGCAGCAGTTACCTGGTGTGACGGAAGCGTTGGTTAACTTTACAACAGAAAAAGCTAGGGTTTCCTACAACCCAGATCTTTTAAATGAGAAGGCGATTTTCGATCGCATCAAAGCTTTGGGTTACACAGTTGAGCACAGTCATGGAGCAAACTCCCACCAGCATACCCATACCCATTCTTGTTGCCACGAACACGAACACGACCACGATCACAATAGCATTGAAGTCGCTTGTGCTAAAAAGCTACAATTGAAAGTTAACGGGATGGATTGTGGCAGTTGTGCTAAGACAATTGAGGTTGGGTTGCAGCAAATCCCAGGTGTGAGTGAAGTATCGGTCAACTTTGCGACGCAACGATTGCAACTGTCTTACGACCCACAACAGATCAGTGAAACGACTATTTATGAGCGGATTATAGCTCTGGGTTATACGGTTGAGCAGATATCGGCTAGCTACTACCATCATGACCACAAGCACGAGCATCGAATCCCCAAGCCAACTCAGAAACCTGCTGTAACAAACTGGGAATTCTGGCTGACCAACCGCCAGGGACAAAACGTTCTTCTTGCAGGGATAGGATTATTTTTGGGCTTACTTGCTCAGCATTTAACCCTACCCGTTTGGATAGCGCGAGCTTTTTATGGCATCGGCATAGTCGTTGCTGGGTATCCAATTGCACGGGCAGGGTTGTTTGAGTTGCGCTTGCGCCGCGCTGATATGAATCTGCTAATGACCATTTCGGTGATTGGGGCAGTGATTTTAGGAGATTGGTTTGAAGCGGTGCTGGTTGTGTTTTTATTCTCTTTAGGCACAACGCTGCAAGTTTTTACCTTTGGTCGCACCCGCAATGCAATTCGCTCCCTGATGGATTTGACTCCACCGACTGCTACTGTGAAGCGGGGGAATAAGGAGATCACAGTTGCCGTTGAGAGTATTCAAATTGGAGAAACTTTGACGATTCGACCAGGACAGCGTGTGGCGTTGGATGGCGTAGTCGTTTCTGGCACAAGCACGATTGACCAATCTCCAATTACGGGAGAATCAATTCCACAAGAGAAAGCCCTTGGCGATACTGTCTATGGCGGGACATTGAATCAAACAGGGTTTTTGGAAGTCAAAGTTACCCACACTGCTAGTGATACAACTGTTGCCAAAATTATTCATCTGGTGGAACAAGCCCAAGAAAGTCGTGCTCCCACACAGCAGTGGGTGGATCGGTTTGCAGAGGTTTACACCCCGATTGTCATTTTGATAGCGATCGCCATTACCCTCATTCCACCCTTAGTGTTTGCTCAACCTTTTCATGTTTGGCTTTACCGGGCTTTGGTGATGCTCGTGATTGCCTGCCCTTGTGCCTTGGTGATTTCCACGCCAGTTTCAATTGTCAGCGCTATTGGTGCTGCAACTCGCCAGGGAGTTTTATTTAAAGGCGGTAACGCACTGGAGACAGCCGGACACATGACTAGCCTTGCCTTTGATAAAACCGGGACGTTGACGCAAGGAGAGCCTGTGGTGCTTGATGTTTATAATTTTGGGGAGGTGAGCGCAAACCAGGTGTTAGTGATTGCGGCTTCGCTGGAGCAACACTCAGAACATCCTCTGGCAAAGGCGGTTGTTGCGAAGGCTCATGAACTTGGGTTGGAGTTAGAAACAGCTGTTGATTTTACGGCGTTACCAGGTAAAGGCATTCAGGCAAATTTTGGTGACGCATTTTGGTTTAGGAACAGAGCAGGCTTCGCTACACCACAGATAAATCAGGACGCTTCCACAACTCATCAAATAAGCCTGCCCTCTTGCCAAAATAACCCTCATGAGTTATTATACTTCGTTGGCAATCGACGGTTGTTCACAGACTTTGACATTCCTTTGTCTCAAGAAGCTGAATCTCTGTTGGCTGAAATTGAACAGTTCGGTCAAACCCCTGTGCTGGTAGGGACAACCCACGGGGTATCGGGAGTTATTGCACTGGCAGATGGACTCCGGTTAGAAGCAAGCGAAGCCATGCGACAGCTCAAGCTTTTGGGGCTAAAACAGTTGGTGATGCTGACGGGCGATCGCGCTGCTGTTGCTAAGCAGATTGCTCAACAAGTGGGAATCACAGAGTATCAGGCAGAACTGCTACCCGAAGATAAACTCCAAGCGATTCAACAGATGCGTCGAACAGGGGTAGTCGGTATGGTTGGGGATGGCATCAATGATGCTCCAGCGCTTGCTGCTGCAGATATTAGTTTTGCGGTTGGTGGAATTGATATTGCTTTAGAGACAGCAGATGTCGTGCTAGTAGGAAGTGATTTAAGACGGCTCGCCTATGCGGTGGATTTAAGCCGCCGTACTGTTTCAGTCATTCAACAAAATGTGGTCTTTTCGCTGGTAACAAAGGGTTTGTTTCTCCTATTGGGAACGTTTGGCTTTGTTGGGTTAGCCGTCGCCGTCTTAGCAGATACAGGAACTTCTCTGCTTGTAACTGCAAATGGAATGCGGTTATTTAGAAGCAAAACTTTACCGTCAGGATTCTCTAGTTGAGTGCCAAGCCCCTGCTTTTTAGGCATGGGCTTGGTGGTTGACTCCACCTGACCAGACTTCCGTTTAGAGTAAGCGTTAAAGTTCCTACCTTGGGATGCTTGCTAGTCCCTCGCTCTAGAACTGAACGATTAAACAAGGCTTATAGAGAATAAACCAGTGTCGTTCGGACAGTACCGGCTCTAAACAATGTCGTTCGCGCAGCGTCTCCCCTTGGGAGAAGCAAACTTTACCCGCTACTTGGAGTTGCAGCAATGCAAAATTATGTTTTCGTTATTAACCAAAACAAACAACCTCTCAATCCAATACCTGCTGCACGAGCGAGAGAGTTACTGACAAAACAGAAAGCTGCCGTGTATCGAGTTTACCCCTTTGCAATCATTTTGAAGCACGTGGTTGATAATTCCAACCCCAAGCCATTAACAATTAAGCTTGACCCTGGGAGCAAAGCTACGGGTATTGCAATCTTGGATGAAAACAAAGTTATTTGGGCGGCGGAGTTAGAACACAGAGGATGGCAGATCAAAGATTGCTTGGAATCAAGACGTTCACTACGTCGTAGTCGTCGTAATCGCAAAACTCGTTATCGTCAACCACGTTTTGACAATCGCAGGCGTAAAGAGGGATGGTTGCCCCCGTCGTTAATGCATCGTGTTCTCACAGTTGAGACTTGGGTAAACCGACTTTGTCGCTATGCACCTATTGCTCAAATAGCGATGGAGTTAGTCAAATTTGACACCCACAAAATGCAAAACCCAGAGGTTGACGGTGTTGAATATCAGCAGGGCGAACTTGCTGGGTATGAGGTGCGAGAATATCTGCTTGAAAAATGGGGTCGCAAGTGCGCTTACTGCGATAAAGAAGGCGTACCACTTCAAATTGAGCATATTCACTCAAAATCAAAAGGCGGCAGTAATCGTGTCAGCAACTTAACTTTAAGTTGCGAACGATGCAACCTTAAAAAAGGAACAAAGCCTATTGATGAATTCCTTAAAAAAGATGCATTTAGATTAGAGAAAATTAAGCGACAGTCTAAACAGCCATTAAAAGACGCGGCAGCAATCAACTCAACTCGTTGGAAGTTGTTTCGTACCTTAAAAAATATCTTACCCACGACAACGGGAACGGGTGGACAAACGGTGGGCAACCGAACAAGACTTTCGCTACCCAAACAACACGCTTATTGATGCGGCTTGTGTTGGAGATATAGAAACAATTCAGTTGCTAACCCAACAACCATTACGCATCAAGTGTACTGGTTGGGGAACTCGCCAAATGTGCGGCACTGATAAATATGGTTTCCCAACTCGGCACAGAGAACGAAAACAAGTTCACTTTGGCTTCAAAACTGGCGACATCGTTAAAGCTGTTGTCACTTCTGGAAAGAAGGTGGGCGAGTACGTTGGTCGATTGTTGTGTCGTAAAACTGGCAGTTTTGATATTGCCACCAAAACAGGTCGTATTGCAGGTATTAGTCATAGATTTTGCACACCAATTCATCAAAAGGATGGTTACTCGTATGCATTCTAAGATATCTGGACGGCGATTAAAACGCAAGCGCCCCTTCCTCCCCATATTTAGAAAACAGGGGCTTCCGGGGCGAGATGGCTCGGTGAAGAACAAAAGAACTCGGGATCAACAGAACCTACATTAGACTTGCTACGACATACCACTCATAAGCACGAGAAATTAATACTTTTTACCACCCATTCAACGTTTTGGCTCAAAAGTTGGAATACACGCGAGTGAGCGGGTTATTTTCGACGGTGAGCGCACCGAGCTTGTCGAAAATAACCCGTAACCATGAAGTCATGGGCATCTCTGGGCAGGTCTAAGGAGGCGATCGCCCAAGGGGCACAGGCATTGCCAATCGCCAGAAAATCGGGCGTTGCTGATTTCAATCTTAAGACTGCAAGTATTCAAGTAAAGTTGCAGCGTAAAGTTCTGGGTCACCTAGGTACATCAGAGCGTTGCTATTGAGAACCTTTGTGGTAGCGTGCGGAACTAACCGGGCTGTATCCTCAATAAAAGGCGTAAACATGGTATCGTCCTTAGCCCACATCAATAAAGTAGGAACCGATATCAGTGGTAAGCGGCTGGCTTCGTCGTACCTTAAAACTGCTTCTATTCCCTCATAAGTACGATGTTTGCGAGACATTACTTCAGTGAAGTATATTTCAAAACATTCAGGAGGATAGCCTGACCACTGTTGTTTAATCCGCTGCCAGTTAGTTGTATAATGGCTGCCATCTTCTTTGACATCTGGGGGTCCGTAAAAAAACTTCGATTGTCGCAAAGCATCACGTGCTGCTTTGTCTTTCCAACGCGGCATTCCAAACAGTACCAATTTTTTGATCCGGGACGCAGAGATTACTGCTGCTTCGCAAGCAATTGCTGCCCCAGTGCTGTTTCCCACTAGGTTAAACTTGCCAATATCTAATGTGTCTAGTACGTTCAACACAGCTCCAGCATACTGCGAAATATTCCACTGCATGGGTGGATTGTCAGATTCTCCTTGTCCTGGAATATCTAGTGCAATCACCCTAAATTCACTAGCTAGTAGCGGCATTAACCTAATAAAACTACGCGACGAGAAGTAAGTTTTGTGGAGTAGCACTAGTGTAGAACCATTTCCTACCGTTCGGTAATGTACCTGGCCGCACTCTAAGGAGACAAAACCTCTTTTAATTTTGATTGGCTTTTGTTGACTCATCTTCAATTCAAATTTGTCACTTCTAATTTGATCTTCATTAAGTTACAGCAGTTTTCAATTGAGTAGAATACAAATCTAGTAAACTAGAGATGCAGCTTTCATCTCGAACTTACGAAGCGCTTAATAAGTGTGTTAACCCAAATTATTAATGAGAAAATCTTTAATGAGAAAATCTCGTCTGATGATGCTTGGGGCTGGTTCGCTCACTGTGGTCTATTTATATGAAAACCGCTGTAAATTGTATATCGCGCAAAAGTAACGCGAATATCGAAAGGGGACACTAGAAAGTGCGAGGATTTCCTCTATGCAATACAAAACAGTCCAGCAACACCAACGACTTGGTATCGAAGTACTGCAAGGTTGCAATCTCATGCAACTTACAGATCAACAGGTATGGGAATTCAAAAAATCTCTTTGGAAACATGGTGTTATTGTCGTCAGACAGCAACATCTTACTGCATTACAGTTAAAGGAATTTGCCCAACAGACTTTTGGTGATTCAATACTTGGGAGTCAGCAGCCTAAACCCAATGATCCCGAAATCGATCCAAACTTACTTTCTCCAGGTGTAGCTATCTTAGGAAATCCCAAAGGACATACTCAGGAAATTGTGGATAAGTTTGCTTGGCAATGGCATCATGACAAAGACCACCTTCCACGAACAGAAGGACTGGATATGAATGCTCTGTATGTGGTGATGCTTTATGGAGTGGAAATACCTCCAGAAGGAGTCGATGGACAACCTCACACGACTGAATTTCTCGACATGATAGAAGCATACAACAACCTTGAACCAGAACATCAGCGGCAATTAGAGTCAAGGACTATGTATCATTTATCACCAGTTTTTAAGAAGTCTGAGACTGATGTTCCTATGAAAATACATCCAATCGTATCAACCCACAAAGTGACTGGGCACAAAGGATTATATCTTGGTTCAGACACATCGATTCTTGTTGGTATGGAGGAGAAACCAGAGTCGGCAAAACAGTTCTGGCAAGAACTGTTTGAGACTGTTCTGGGTCGCACACCAGTTTACGCTCATGTTTGGCAACCGAACGATATTGTTTTTTGGGACAACTCGCAAGTTATGCACACAGGTATTCCCTACGATGCCAAGCAGTATAGGCGCGTCGCCTTACGCTTAGGAGTTGTAGACAACACTCATATCTAAGTACTAGACCTCTTGCAAAAGTCGTCGCTGGGGTTGGGTCACAACGATTGAAAAACTGCGGTGCCTCCTTTTGATGCCCTATGAAAAATCTTGATTTTGTATACCATTTTACAGTTTGGGCGATTTTTCCGTCAACAACGTTGATTCTAAACCCGTTAACTTGTAATGAGGCACCGCAGTTTTTACAGGTGAAATGAAGCGGCAGAAGGAAGAAACTATTTTTTGCCCTCTGCTACAGGTCTCAAGCCCCTCGTTTTGGCGAACTATTTCCACCATCTGCTTAAAAGTTTCTCGCTTGACACCCCAAAACCGTTTAAAATCTGCTGGCTTGAGATGTTTGGCTTGTTGGTAGTGCATGAGTTTTTCTTATGAATCAGGCGGGGCGATCAGCTTCGCTGGTGCCGAAGGCAATCGCAACTTTCTGGGTGAGCGATCGCGTTTTTCAGACCCCATACTACCCCAGTGACGACTTTTGCAAGAGGTCTATTTTTAGGCAGTGTGCAAGATTGTCCAACTTACAGCAGCAATTCCTCAGTCAGCAGTTAGCAGTCAAAAGTCACAAGTAGGGAGTCAGAAATCAGGAGTCAAAGGGGCTTTATATCTGGCTTTTAGCTGGCTCCGCCATTCATCCCACACTGTAATGTACCCATTCAGTGTGGGATGAATGGCGGGACAAAAACGGTACGTCCTCTGACCTATGTTAATCGTCGATTAACGCGGGAACGGGGACAGTACCGTTTTTGTCTATCTCTATGCTAGGTAATGAGTCAATAAGCTCTTCTACAACCTGGGTCATAGTCTTGTCAGCGTGAACTGCATATAACTGCAATTTATTAAACCGACGTTCTGACATCCTTAATCTTAATTGTTTGTTTTTCACTAAGGGTACACATTGGCTACATTAATATGTTAATTTAATTCTGAAAAAGAGGTGATAAAAGTGTTGAAAGCAGTTAAGGTCAGACTATACCCAACAACCGAACAAGAAATAGCTCTAGCCAAATCGTTTGGTTGTGCAAGGTGGTATTGGAATTATGCTCTTAATGCTTGCATTCAACACTACGAAGAAACTGGCAAATCCTTAAAGCTGAGTATCTACAAGGCTTATCTACCTCAATTAAAAGTAGAACATCCTTGGTTGAGAGAAGATTGTTATTCGGCTGTTTTGCAGTGCGTAGCAATCAATCTGAACAAGGCTTATACTAACTTTTTTGAGGGACGTGCTAAGTTCCCTAGATTCAAATCAAAGCACCACAAGCAGTCAATTCAATATCCCCAAAACGTCAAGATTGTGGATGGTTGCTTGGAAGTTCCTAAGATTGGTGTCATTAAAGCAGTCTTTCACAGACGGATTGAGGGGAAGGTTAAGACTGTCACTATAAGCAAAACTCCAACAGATAAGTACTTTGCATCAATCTTGTGTGAAGTAGAGGGTGATGCAAGTCAATCTCCTGGCAACAAGACGCTTGGCATTGATTTGGGATTGAAGGACTTCGCTATTGTTCATGATGGCAATGAAGTTACCAAACATTCAAATCCGAAACACCTGAAGCGTCATGAGAAGAATCTAGCTAGGAAGCAGAAAAAGTTTGATCGTAAAGTTAAAGGTAGTAATTCAAGAAACAAATACAGAAAACTCGTAGCCAAGGTTCACGAAAGAGTATCAAATTCCCGTCAGGACTTCCTACATAAATTGAGTAGGAAACTGGTAGACGAAAGCCAAATTATTGTTGTGGAGAACCTTCACATCAAGGGACTGGTACGAAACCGTAAGCTATCAAAGTCAATATCCGATGTAGGTTGGGGGATGTTTGTTAATTTTCTGGACTACAAGTTGAAAGCCAAGGATGGACAACTTGTAGAGATAGGAAGATTCTTCCCCAGTTCCAAAACCTGCTCATGCTGTGGTCACGTTCTTGATGAGTTAACGCTGGATATTCGTGAATGGGATTGTCCCAGATGCAAGACTCATCACGACCGTGATGGTAATGCAGCACTGAATATAAGGAATGAAGGAGTTCGGATATTGCAAAACAATGGCGGAGGGAACCCCGTTATTGCCGAGCAGAGGCGGAGTAAGACCAAGAAACCGCTGCGGTAGACGGGCATCTGTCAATGAAGCCGGAAGCCCACACTTACTCGAAGAGAAGTGTGGGTAGTTCACATCAGAGGATTGTACTTTATTTACTTGCAATGTGCTGTATTAATAAACGGCTATGTTCTTCATCCTCTTCATTCCTTCTGCTTCATTCAAATTCATTAACTGTAGCTGGAGGAGAAGCATCTCGGGGTTTTGGGGCTATATTGCGCTCATACCAATTCATTAATGGCGTTGAACTAATTCCATGCATAATCACAGAAACGACAATAGTGGTGTAAGTAATCCAGCCAATTTGCTCACCAAGTTCGCCTTTTAAACCGTTACCAAAGGCATAGGCAAGATAATATAGAGAGCCAACACCGCGAATGCCAAACCAACCGAATAACCAACGGGTTCTCAAATGTAATTTTTTACGAGGCGAATCTACAGGGTATTTACCAATTGTGCTGATCCAAGCTCCCACAGGTCGGATGACAAAGAACACCAAGACTACCACCAATAAAGATTGGGTAGCATAAGTGACCATGGGCTTATATAATAAAATTGAACCCAATAGTAAAATTGTGCCAACTTCTAAAAGCTTTTCAATTCGCTCTATAAATTCCAATTGTGCCAGTGCCTTTTCTGAATTTTTATAACTGCGCTGAACAACTAAACCTGCAACAAATACTCCAAGAAATCCATAACCATTAACAAATTCTGTTAATGAATAAGTTAGCAAAATCGTGCTGATGGCAATAAAATCTTCCATTAATTCATCGGCATGACGGCGTTTTTGGATTTTTGTATCAATCCAAACGATAGCTTTGGCAACGATAATTCCCATAACTATGCCAGCAGCGATCGCCCAAATTAAATCAACCGCAACCCATTGTTTAAACCAGTTGTCCCAGTTTTTATCTTTTAACGAATGAATGCCAAAATAAACAAAAGGAAACGCAAGGGCATCATTTAAACCGCCTTCTGAGGTTAAACCAAAGCGCAACTCATCTTGGTCGTGTGTATCAGTTAGTTGAACTTCTGAAGCTAATACTGGATCAGTAGGTGCGAGAATTGCTCCTAATAAAATAGCCTCTCCCCAATCCATACCTAAAAAGAATTTGCCCACAAGAGCAAGCCCAAAAATTGAAATCGGCATCAAAAAACCAATCAGCCGCGCCGTTATATCCCAAGCCCCCAATTGTAGCGGACGCACGATTTTTAAACCGCAGCTATACACAGATACAATCACCACAAATTCTGTTACCCTTTCCAACACCTCGGCGTTAAATACTCCCTCGCGGCGCAATTGAATTAGCTCGAAACCATAGGGACCTAGGATAATACCAACCACTAGATAGATGAGGGCGAAGGAAAGAGGTAAGCGCGAAATCCAGCCTGAACCTAAGGTAACTACCAGTAGAAGTAAACCAATAACAAATAGGTCAATAATATAAATATCAACCATAACAAATGCTTTTTTTAATATAAGGGTGCAACAAGAGTCTACTTGCGATGACTTTCAGGTCTATATCCCCTTACGGTAGATTTGTTTCAAAGACTTTACATTACTTATGACTGATGATGCGCGTAGTCACCTATACAGATTCTGCTGGTATTGGAGGAGCGGAAATTAGCCTCAAACACCTAGTCACTAATGTGTCTAAAGACATAGACGTTACCGTAGTTGGTACTTCCAATGTAGTAGTGGATGCAATTGCACAGCATAGACCGCAAGCATCCCGAGTTGTATTACCTGCAAAAGGAATTTACTCACTAACGGCACACCTGCAAGTACTGCATCGCCTCCGTCCTGACGTGGTACACATCAACATCTGCACGCCTTGGGAGTGTGCAACGGGTCTTTTTGCCGCGCTGACGTTACCAAATGCTCGTGTGGTGCGCGTTGACCAGCTACCGCTACGCACCACAGACGCTGTTAAGCTTTGGCGTACTAGGGCGTTGTCGCTGCGAGTTGATGCCCATGTTGCCGTTGGTGAGGCGAGTGCAAGGCGGATGGAGGACTTTTACGCTCTGGGTAGAGGCTCGGTCATTTCTATACCTAACTGCGTACCGGAGATTACACAGAACCCCACCCCCATCCCCTCCCCGCTAGCGGGGAGGGGTGCCGAAGGCGGGGAGGGGTTAGTGATTGGTAGCGTCGGTAGACTGGATGCAATGAAGGGTCACGATATCCTACTACGGGCTGTAGCCCAACTTGATGGAGTGCAAGTGGTCATTCTGGGTGAGGGTGGACAACGCACGGATCTGGAGAAGCTAGCAGATGAGTTGAAAGTGAGCGATCGCCTTGATCTCCCCGGATGGGTGGACAACCCCCGCGCCTATCTACCGCAATTTGACATCTTTGCTATGCCTTCGCGTTCAGAAGGTTTTCCATTGGCGATCGTTGAAGCGATGCTTGCAGCCCGTCCTGTGGTTGCTACTCGCGTGGGTAGCGTTGCGGAAGCCGTAACCGATGGCGAAACTGGCTTACTAATAAATAAAGACGATGTAGAAGGACTGACTGCAGCACTGCGCCGTCTGCGTGACGACCCAGCACTGCGTATCCGTCTTGGTGAACGCGGTCAAGAGGTAGCACAGCGTCACTTTACTGTCAAACAGATGGTTAACAGTTATGAGCGCTTATGGCGTGAATTGGTGGCTCAGCCTCAAGCTCCCCGGCTATGGGTTCCACAACCGCGTGAATGACCGAAGTATCATTTTTGGTTCAGCAAACTCCACCAGATTTATCTATCTGGGTGCGCCGCTGTCCATAACCAAGCAACCACAACAGAAGGATTAGCAACACAAAGGCTGATACTGTTGTGGGCTCAGGTGCCTTCTTGACTTCTTGTCCAGGCGGAGGAGTCACAGGAGGAGCGGGCGGGACTTCAATGATTTGATTTCCACCAGGAGGACCACCACTGTCTACAGGAGGAACAGATCCACCAGAGGAAGGTGGAGCAGTAACAGGCATACCCCCTGTTACTGTAGCTGATCCCCGACTTGAAGAACTATCTCCACCACCAAGAGAAAGAAGAAGTAGGAGTAAAGCAAGACCACCACCGCCAATCAGCCAGGTAGGAAAAGAATTCCCTGAGTCTTGTTGCAACACCACATCTTCTGCAAAGTTGCCAGGAAAATCAACTTCTGCAAGGCTAGAGGGAATATCAAGGCTGATTGCTTCAGGCTCCAACGATACTGGAGTTGTCCCAACAAACGCATCGCCAGGAAGAGTTTCTCCAACGAGCGAATCGGCTGGAGGAATACCAAGATTTGGGCGTCCGAACTCAGCACCATCTGGTGGATATGGCACGGAGAGGTCTTTGAGAATGGTGTCTTTGAGAGACTGTTCATTCCCATTCAACGCACGTTTCGCTGTCGAAAGTTTGTCTAAGTAAAACTTGGTTTGCTGCGGCTCTAAACCCAGAGCTTGAATCTGCTGCTGAGCATTGGGAATTTTTCCCACCTCCTCAAGCAACAGACGTCCATAAGAGTATTTCAAATCCAGCAAGCCACTACGAGGATCAAGCGAGTTGCCACCTGTTTCAGGTGCCCAGTAGAAGTTTTTGGTAACTTGCCCTAAACCTTCTTGAGGAGTCCGATTGACTGTCTGTCCAAGAAGATATCGGTACCCGTCCACGATATTAGGGTCGTCGTTCTGCCAGAAAGAGGCGTACGGTACCTGAGAAAGATTGGGATTGTCTCCGTAGATGGAAGCGAAATTCCTGTAGTTTTCCTCCCCACCAGCCGCTCGCATCAACAACTGCTCGTAGGTTGGTCCACCATTGGACTCAACTATTTTCTGGAAGACTGCTCCAGGCTTGTTACAAGCCGCACCAAATCCTACACTACATCCAGGAATGCCTCGCATTTGGCTTAAATCTCGCCCTGATATCTGATACTGGAGATAGTTTTGCTCTAGTCCCGGTTGAATACCATAGCGTCCAATGCTTAGCTGAGCAGAAGCAGGCTGGCACGCCGTGAAGACTGCTACAATGGATGGTAGTGCAATTGCGGTTCTTTTAATAACTGACTTCAAGGGATTTACCTCCAGTAAACAAGGTGTAAGGGCATAGGAGTTTAGCGGTGTAGGAGACAAATCAATTTCAAATTCAAGATTGAAAATTATTGTTTGAACTTTCAATTTTGAATTTTGATTTTTTTTATACCTCCATACACCCTGCCCAAAAGGGATCCAGCTTAAAAGGCTGGGGAGGAACCTAAATTTTGAGGTGAGTTGATGTTAATCGTGATTGCTGTGCCCTTGAGGTCTCCTCCTGTAACAGCGTTGTACAAGATGAACCCTCGGCTTGGTTGGTCGAAGAGATACCCACGACCAGAAGACGGTATCTTCCCTTGCTTAACTAAAGCAATGAAAGATTCTAGATACCTGCGTATACTCTGACGATTCCCCTGATTGGTCTTCGTATGATTTTCAATGAGCGTCATGAACAAATCCAAGGTGCGAGTTTCTTGCCCTTCAATCAAAGTGCCGTTATTCAAGAACGAACTGGCTATAAGCTTTCCATCAATTTGTTGAACTTTAAAAAGAGTATAGTAAAGCCCCTGTTTCTGGTTATCTCTCACGTAACAGACCCAGGAACCGTCTTGCTTCTGTGTAAAACCTTGTTGTGCTAGATAGGAAAACCCAGAAGCGCTTTGCTCACCTGTCGGTGGAGGTAGCAAACTCTCTACTGCATCAAAAGAGCATATCTTTTGTGCTGTTCCGGGCGGAGGAACAGTTGGAGTGTTTTGTGTTGTACCGGGCGGAGGAACAGTTGGAGTTTTTTGCGTTGTACCGGGCGGAGGAACAGTTGGAGTTTTTTGCGTTGTTCCGGGCGGGGGAACAGTTGGAGTTTTTTGTGTTGTACCGGGCGGGGGAACAGTTGGAGTTTTTTGCGTTGTACCGGGCGGAGGAACAGTTGGAGTTTTTTGCGTTGTTCCGGGCGGGGGAACAGTTGGAGTTTTTTGTGTTGTACCGGGCGGGGGAACAGTTGGAGTTTTTTGCGTTGTTCCGGGCGGAGGAACAGTTGTAGGCTTCTGCGTCGTTTCCGGCTGGGGAACAGTTGGAGTCTCCTGTGCTATTACAAAAGAAGGCATAGCAGCATATGTAGTCAGGGAAACAGCGAATGCGCCAAGCAAACGAACAACGATATCCATAAAATATTGGCGAGTGGGTAGCAACGGATGTTCTTAAGGAAGTTAATAAACACTCATATGTGACGAGTCAGAAATGAAGTGGTTTCTGTACTAGCAGAACATCAATGTAGGTGCTTGGTAGGTGCTTGCTCGAAACTTTGACCAAAGGGGCGTTTCAGCAAACAACAATGCCTGCCTATTTTTAGGCAAAATGTAGCCAATGTTACACTGCTTGAATCAAAGTTTTAACTTATTTAAAAGGTAATAACTTACTTTTGTTTCATGGAAAGTGCTTTAGGCAATGTTTACCTAGTGCGTACATTCTTGTTTCGTAGCTACTTAAATCCCGAGAAGAAGTGGTGATATGTACTACTACTGGAGCCATAGAGATACTATCCTTCATACATAAAGATATGTGAAAGGTACTGCCTTTGACGAAGTCATACCTCTAGCCAGGTCATTTCAGCCGTTGATGTTGTTAAATGTTTATTAGCTAATAGTTGCACATGGGTGTTAACTATTAAGGCACCCTCTCCCCCAATTTTCTGTGATGTCATCGAGTAGGAACACAAACAAAATAATTTATACCGAAATTGATGCACCGTTGATAAGAATTTTAAAAGGGCTAGAGATGTTATATTGTGCTACCGCTTGGTAGAAAAGTCAACCACCAAAGTACTGTTGTTTGCTTATTCTTGTAAGATTTTTTTCTAGCTATAAAATTTTAAAATCAGGGTACATAAGTTGAATCAGTTTTGTGATATTATTCCTTGATTGTAGAATTAATAACTCTAGATAGTTTATAAAGTAAATTTGAAGTAGACAAACACACCACCTCGCTGAGCGTTACTAAGTAGTACTAACGCACCCTACAAATTTAAAGTTGTCTTTATCAAATGATAAATTAGCAGTGATTGCCCCAAGGGCAGTGCGCTACAACCAGCGATCGCCTTTCTTATTAAGTTGATCAATAAGTTAAACCGTTTTTTCTATCAAGTTAATATTCCATGAAGAAGGCAGCCGGAGCTGAAGGCAGCGGGAGCTGAAGGGAAACCCCATAAATAAATTCAGGGGTTTCAAGCAAGGACGGCTTTTTTCTCGCGCTATGCGTCTCGCAAAAAATCTTTTTTCCTTTTCCATAACGGAGTTGGGGGCTTGTATCCTAATTGGTCGTCAGGCAAAAAGTTTACCAAAAAACTCTTTGAAGAAGGCAGAAGTACGCTCGTCTCTTGGCAGAAGGTTCCGTAAGATTAGACCACAAATCGTAGGGTGGGCATTGCCCGTAAAAGCTCATTTGGTGGACATTTGAGATATTCGTGAGCAATGCCCACCTTACAGAAAACCGCTGTATGGGGGAAACCGCCAAGAGTCGATGAGGGACGCAGTTTATTTGGATGAACATTAAACCACAGATGCACACAGATGCACACAGATAATTTCTCTGCGTCGAGGGTACGTGCATTGACTGGGTACTGGGGACTGGGAAGATGTTCTTACAGGATTTGGGCAGGGTTTGAATCCCCGTCCACAATCCTCCCAGTCCCTAATCCCTAATCCCCAATCCCCAATCCCCAGTTCAACTTCTCACCCCGAATTGAATAATCCAACAACTCCATCGGGTGCATGATGGAAATCTCCTTACCTTGCGATCGCAAATGCTTACTAATCTGCAAAGTACAACCCGGATTAGCAGAAGCAATTAACTGCGCCCCAGTATTCAGCAAATTCTGCACTTTTTGCCTACCTAATTCCTCAGCGACCTCTGGTTGCAGCATATTGTAAACCCCTGCACTACCACAACAAATAGCCGCATCGATAGGTTCGCGCAACTTCACACCAGGAATTTGCCGCAATACCTGACGCGGTTGCACACTAATTTTTTGTCCATGCAACAAATGACAAGCATCTTGATAAACCAAAGTCAAGGGTTTATCAGCAAGAGGTGACAATTTTGCTGTTAAACCAACAGTCGCCAAAAACTCTTGCACATCTCTAACCTTCGCCGCGAATTCTTTAGCTTTTTCCCGATATTGGGGATCATCTTCTAAAATGTGACCATACTCTTTTAACGTATGACCGCAACCAGCAGCATTGATAATTACAAAATCGACATCAGTATTTGCAAAACTATCAATCATCTGCCTTGCCAAAGCTTTGGCTTGTTGGGTTTGTCCTTGGTGTTCAGGAAGCGCCGCACAACATCCTTGAGTTTTGGGAATCACAACCTCACAGCCATTTGCCGTTAAAACCCGCACAGTCGCTTCATTGACAGGCGAGAAAAACAACCGTTGCACGCATCCCAAAATCACCCCTACTTGGTAGCGTTTTTCACCCTGCGCCGGAATCACATCCGGCAAATTATCTTGAAATGATTCTAGAGTAATTTTTGGCAGAATAGATTCCATTGCCGCCAAGCGCGGAGATATTTTCTTAAGCAACCCAGTCCCACGCACGAGTTTTTGCAAACCCAACTTTTGATAAACAAACAATGGAACTAGCAAAACTTTCAAACGATTGGGATACGGAAAAAAAGAAAATATGAGTTTGCGAAGCAGTGTATCCGACAAACTGCGTGGATAATTCCGTTCAACTTGGTGACGAGTCGCAGAAATCAACTTGTCATACTGCACACCAGAAGGACAAGTCGTCACACAAGCAAGACACCCCAAACAAGAATCAAAATGTTGTGCAGTTGCCGTATTTAGAGGAATCTCACCCTCATTAATCCCATCCATGAGATAGATGCGCCCTCGTGGAGAATCCATCTCCTTGCCAAGAACCCTGTAACTCGGACAAGTCGAAAGACAAAACCCACAATGAACACAACTATCAATCAACTTCGGTTCAGGCGGATGATTCGCATCAAACCCAGTCAAATCACTCAAACTAGCCTTCTTACTCTCAGAACTTTCCGAAACTTGCATATTATTTCTTCTTTTCCCCTCTGTTTCTCTGTGTCCTCTGCGCCTCTGCGGTTCGTTTCTTAAATCCCACCCACAAAACGACCAGGACTTAAAATATATTCCTTATCAAACTGTTCTTTTATCCGACGCATTAACTGCACAGCATTACCAGTGTAGCCCCAGACATCCAATTGCTTAATCTTCACTGGTGCTGACAAAATAGTCAGAAACCCACCATGACTTTGACAAAGATTTCGTATCCCCAACACCTTATCAACCTTATTATCACCCTCAAAACGCAATACCCCCAAACCGCTAGCGATGTGAATCCAACCCAGATCGGCTTGAGTCAAAACCTCAACAGCAGAAGTAGGTAACACTCCTATTTTGCAAGTAATTGCATCATTGGGAGAAGAATGCATTTGTTCTCGCAATATGCGCCATAAATCAGCTTCATCCGCCCCTGAATATATCGTCCCTTGCAAACCGAGTTGCGCCCCTACCTCCAACAGTCGGTTTGATTGTTCTTTGACACTTTCAGGAATACTTTGGAAGCGAGCAATTAATCCCAATCCTTTACCCAATTCTACGTTAGACACAAGTTGAGTTGATAGCAAATCAGCTTGGGTTGGTGTTAACGCAGAACCTCGCAGCGTATCAGCAGCTTGAGATATAGCCTTTGCTTCACCAGTTAGCACCACTGTACCGGATGCCTCAGGTAACGGATAAACGCGAAACGTGACTTGACTTAAAACCCCTAATGTGCCATAAGAACCAGTAAACAACTTCATCAAGTCGTATCCAGCAACATTTTTCACCACTCGCCCGCCAGCTTTGGCAATTTGTCCATCGGCACGTACAAAGGTCATACCTAGCAGTTGATCCCGTACACTACCATAACGTTGCCGTAGGGAACCTGTATCAGCGGTAGCAACAATACCGCCAATTGTTGCTGTATGTTGTGTTAGGGGGTCAAGAGCGAGAAATTGCTTAGAGTCTGCCAACATTGCTTGGAGAGGAGAAAACTTCATTCCAGCTTCGACTGTAACCGTCAAATCCCCTATGGCGTGTTCAATCAGTTGGTTGAGGCGTTCTGTACTCACTACGACATCAACGTCTTTGGCTAACCCACCCCAGTTAAGTTTACTACCACTACCGCATGGTAAAACGCGCCAGTTGTTGCGATGCGCTTCTTTAATGACTTGGGCTAGCTGTTCGGTGGTGTGAGGATAGACGATACAACTGGGAGGCGTTGGGGAAGCGATCGCCTGTAATATAGATTGTTGCTGGCTGACTGGTATATTTTCCCAACAGACAGTATTTTCTGTGCCAACAATAGATGCAAAACAAGAGGCTAGCGCTTTCATCTGTTTGTTTTAGACTCTCTATATATCAATACGGTTCATGAAAGAAGCACATTTTTATTAGCTTTAGTGAAAGCCCTGCTGTACAAAGCATTGGTGATTTCATTGAGTCAGTGCTACTTATTGAGATTGTTCTCGCTATTAGAGCAATATTGCGCTAGAGTCGGTAAACAACCATAAATTCTCAGTCTACAGCTTAGCGATGTCTCAAAACAACTCTTGTTAAAATCTCAGAGGTCGTTCTTTTAAAAGTCAAAACCTTGTAGGGATAAACTTTAGCTATGTAGATATTAATACACTCAACGAGGGAGAATATCATCTAAGCGAAGTTGAAGACGGGGCAGAAGTGGTGATTTTATGAATTGATTTAATCGATATTGTTGTTGAATATAAGTGTCTTCAACAAGTTGACAGACAGTGAAGGTTGGTTGTTTGGGTTTACCAATAAATGCGACTCCACCTAATCCTCGATAATCTACAATCCAATATTCAGGAATGCCTAAAAGTGCATACTCTTCAACTTTGCGAGCATAGTCGGTTTCCCAGTTGGTACTGACAACTTCAACCACCAGTTTAATTGAGCGTCCTAGCGTAATTATGGGTTCTCGCTCCCAAAGGGGTTCACGGTCGAGAACGGTTTCATCAACAACCACAACGTCAGGACGACGAACTGTGGCTGCATCCGCGAAGGGGTAAATCAAGCAAGTGCGAGGAATAAACCAGGAGAGTTGTTCTGCAACAAGGTGTATACCAATTTGGGTTGCAACTTTGCCACTCACGGTTTCGTGAGGACCAGTGGGTGACCTGTCAATTATTTCTCCGTCTGCTAATTCATAGCGGGGATTATCTCGGTATTGGGAGAGAAAATCTTCTTTAGTCAGGGTTTTTTGGGAGATATAAGTCATGAAAGCCAATCTCCTGAAAGTATGTTGTTTTCATCATAAAGTATCTAACCGCTGAGAAAGCGCCAGTTCCACTGCTTTCTCAAACTCCAACATTGACAAACCGCGATCGCCATGCAGGGCGGCTCCTCTGGAGCATCGCTTCCAGCGGGCGCTCTGCGCCAATGCCCTTCGGGCACGCTACGCGAACGCACTCTTAGCAACTATCTCAAAGAAGCGATGTCTGGCGACAAGAAGCAGAGCTTCTACGCATTTCTGGTGATGGGGTTAACTGTGCGATACGCTTTGCGTCAACTCAAATCTTGCACCTTTGGGTACAAACCCAGGGAATGTAAAAAGATACGCAATAAGGCTACCTGATTTTTGTTAGCTTTTATCGCTAAATTAAGGGTTTTAATTTAATACTGAGTTATTCATTTACATCAATTTTTCTTGGTGCAACATGTGAGTCAAGCCTCCGGCTTATCGCCCTTTGGGCGGCTCCCTCTGGGAGCATCGCCTCCGGAAACTGCGCTTGGCGCAATCGCACTTCGGTTGAAGACTCCTTGCTCAGACAAGGGTTCAACCAAATACTTGCGACGCACTATAGTGATGGGGTTAACTGAGCGATGTCTAAGACGGGCTACGCCTACGCACTTCGTTGTACACTCTTTGCTGACACAAGCATTCCACTAAATTCTTAACTGATACCTTAACTGGTATATCTGGTCTGGTGCAAA
Organism: Scytonema sp. PCC 10023; assembly: GCF_963920835.1. Lineage (NCBI taxonomy): Bacteria > Bacillati > Cyanobacteriota > Cyanophyceae > Nostocales > Scytonemataceae > Scytonema > Scytonema sp. PCC 10023. The sequence goes on along the minus strand of NZ_CAWUDP010000048.1, from coordinate 13,097 downwards.
TAGGGAAATTTTGCAGACTGGAATTAGCTTTGAATCAGGGGAGCAGATCAAACAGGTGATCACTGCGATCGCACTTCTGATAATGGAGTTGATGTGGGCGATCGCTTCGTGCTGGTATCTCTAAGCTATAATTTTCGGCGATGGGGTTAACTGTGCGATCGCCTCCGGAAACTGCGTTTGGCGCGATTGTACTTCGTTGCACACTCTTTGCTGACACAAGCATTCCACTAAATTCTTAACTGATACCTTAACTGATATATCTGGTCTGGTGCAAATAGGGGAAACGTTGCATACTCGGATTAAGGCTAAATAAAGGGAGCAATTACAGAAGTGCGATCGCTCTTATTTGCTTATACCAGCTAGATTTGAGACAAAATAACCCCATTAACACACTGTCATAATTTCAACTCCGCCTAAAATGCTCAAAATCTAAGCTGGATATAGGTTTTGGTAATGGCGATCACTGCGGCTTGTGAGAAATCCGGGATAGATGCTGTTGAATTTACGAACGAGCCGACTTTCCCACTGCATAAGTTACGATAACCTGTCCCTATTACTAATTTAAGTACTTACGCATAAATATTCATGCAAGAACAAATCAATTGTGATTTAGCTCAAAACCTTGCTTTTAAGAGGTTTTACTCTATTTTACTGAGAAGCAGATGAATATTTTGCATAACTACTTAGACTAGCCCTTATCTCGGCTCAACCTTTGAATACTCCCTCTCGACCTAACTCAGTGCCAATGTGACGTGGCGTGTAAAGAATACAAGGTATTAACATGGAGTACAAAATTGTCAAAGATACAGATAAATCGAACAAGCAGGAAAAAGCACAGGCTTTAGTAGAGCAGCCAAAGTGGACTCTGGAAGAGGTGGTGCTATCCAAAAGTACGCTTGAGCAAATTGACCAGATGATTGCTTTCGTACAAAACAAAGATAAGCTTTTGATTGATTGGGAGTTTAATCGCGTCTTGAAAACAGGAAGCGCTTTGAGCATTAATTTTTTTGGCCTACCGGGTACAGGTAAAAGTATAACGGCTGAAGCCATTGCTCATAAACTTGGTGTGTCAATTATTAAAGCCAATTATGGCGAGCTTGAATCTGCTTTAGTAGGAGGGACATCTGAAAACTTGGTTTCTGTTTTCAAAACAGCAGAAGAAACAAAAAGTTTACTATTCTTTGATGAAGCTGATGCAGTCCTCAGTGGAAGAATTTCCAACCCATCATTAGCAGCCGATCATGGGGTGAACTCAGCCAAAAGTACTCTGCTCACTCTCTTAGATAAATTCAACGGGATTGTTGTGTTTGCCACAAATCTTTTTGAAAACTATGATGAGGCTTTTTTGAGAAGAATTCTTTTCCATGTAGAGTTCACACGTCCAGATTCAGCCATGAGAGAACAACTATGGAGGTTTCACCTATCGGAAAACGTACCCAAAGAAGTAAGTTATGAGGATTTGGCAACTCTTAGCGGTGGCCTTTGTGGTGGTGATATCAGAAATATCGCTATCAAATTAGGCTTAGTATTGCTAACTGAAAAGGTGCATAGGATTGATGAAGCTTCATTAAAAGAAGAAATAGTAAATTACACTGAGATAAAACTAAAACACAAGGGAATAACAATGTCAGTGGATACTACTGAGAATCAATCTGAGAAAAATATTAATACGGAGGAAACACAGTTATGAATTTTGTTTGGATAATACTTATCTTTGCTGCTGGAGTCGCTGTCGGTCGTTTTTGGAAAGAATTACAGGCATGGGCTGATCGAGTACTAAATGAATTTCTTGCTTTTACTGACAAACTAATTGATGTTTCAGCAGATGCCTTAGTTGATATGGCAAAAGAAGGAACTCGTTATGCTGTTAAAGGAATAACGGCTTGGGTTCAAAACATTTTTAATGATGATGAGGTAAGACGTTTTTATAAAGAAGAACGGATTCCTATGTCACAAGTTCCTGATGAAATTAAAGCTCAACTTCAAGAAAGAGTGAAAACACAACTCATGAAGCTACAATCAAGTAATAATTAGGAGATAATTTGTTATGAATGGACAAGAGAGTTCTCAAGACAAGCCTGATAATAAGATTTATGACAAAATCACAAATCTTTCCAAGCGACTTGCAGACGCAGTTGAAGAAGGATTGAGAGAAGGACTGCAAGAAACTACTAACTTGGTCTGTGTTCAACAAGGAGTGTTGGATTTTGAGCGAATCAAAGAAGATGTAAGACGAATACAAGAAGATTTGAAAGCCAGAGGTACAGTTATTGGCAGTCATCTCATTTTGGATGAAAAACAGAACTTCATGGAAATTCGGACTTACATTGAGAGAAATGGTGAAATTTTTGTGATACCTGTCAAAGCTGAAGTGAAACAAATAACTAATATTCCCTCTGACATTGTTAATGAACTAAAAGCAAAAGGGCGTGTTGAACTAAGTCTAAAACTTTAAGCAAGGAGACTGTAAATTTTTTAGTGTAAGTTAAAGTATTGGACTTTGGACAAAAAAAAGCGATCGCCAACAATAAAACCTACCCTACACCTTCCACAGCCCCCAAAGCCAAGAGTACTGATATCTGCGCTGCTGTTAATCCAGTCACCCCCCTGATGTTCATCCCTTCATCAAGGCGATCTACTTTCAGGGTTTTAATGCACTCAAATGCGCTAACAAATTGAGGACATTGCCTCCCGCATACCCTGCCAGTATTGAGGCTTGATGTCTTTGCTGCTCCAGTACATCCTTCAACATTTGCACAAGCTTTTGCTGGCTGCCCAACTCTATCAGCAGTTGCTCAAGCAAGGGTTGCACAATTAGTTGTCGTTGTGTTTCCCGAATGTAGTCCTTTGCACTCGTCTTCATCAGGGCATGAGTTTGGAGGAGAGCGAGGGGTGAGGAATTTTCTGCTCTGTCTGTACAGTTTACTATTTCTTGACAAACTTGCTTAACCAATCGCTCCGTAACGTATTCCTTGACTACAGGTTGCAGTGAGAATTGCTTTCCTGTTTTTTCAATCAGCGTTCGCGGAGCGGTCTCTATGAGACATCGCCGCAACAGCGAGTACAAAGCTTGCGGCAATTGTTGCTTGGAGGTGACACTCACTACATCTTGTTTTAATTCCTTTACAGATACGGGTTCCCGATTAATTGCCAACCACAACATCACCTCTTGTTCTACTGGCGACAAGCGACTAAACTGGCGATCAAGCAGATCGCGGATATCATTAAAGACTAGTACTCCTTGTCCGATATACTCCAACACCTCCGCAATAGAGCCGTCAAACAACTGTTGAATTCCTGCTGCTACCATCTTCAGCGCGAACGGGTTGCCTCCGTAGTGTTCGATCAGTCTGATCCATTCTGCATCCGTACCCGTAAATTGCCCTCTATGCTCGAACAGCTTTCGCCCATCTTCTGGTTTTAATCCTCCCAGTTGCAGCGAAGCGCAAGCGCGACGACAAGTCGTTCGCACTTTTTTCTCCTCTCCTTCAAGCGCTACAATATCTTTGGGCTTTTCCCGACTGGTCACGAGCAAGCAACTCTGATGGGATACCTCTCCAATGCGCTGGAACAGTTGACCGTATCCCTCATAACCCTCCATACAATGTCCAGCCCCACCACCAGCGCTTAAGATTGTCTCAGCATTGTCTAAAATCAGTAGACAGCGTTTATCTCGGAAGTACTTCATCAGCTTGGACAGTTTCCCATCCAGGCTACTAGGCACAACTGGGTCTTCTTGGAGCATCTGCATTATTGATTGCAACACGCTTCCCAATAACTCCTCCAAGGTAGGGGCATTTTGGAGCGATCGCCACACCACTACCTCAAACTCAGTTTTAAATTTCTGCCCGAACTTCACGGCTAGCGCAGTTTTGCCAATTCCACCCATTCCTAGCAGTGCGACTAAACGGCAATTTTCTTCCAATACCCACTGCTGTAGCTGTGCCATTTCCTCACAGCGATCATAAAACACAGATACATTCGGTGCGTCCCCCCAATCTTGCTGTTGGTTTTCCTGTCGGACATGGGTATAATCTTCGTCGGATAGCTTCTCCAAACCAAAGGCTTTGATATAGCACTCTAGTGAATCCTGGTCAACCGCGACTTTGCGCTTGCGGATGCGAGAGATGGTCTGTATTGATAGACCTGTGCGATCGCGAATTTGCTCTTTGGTAAAGTGCTGACCGCTTTCTTTCTTAGCCTTTTCCAGCTTGCGCCATCCCACAGGTGTGAGGATGACACCCCGATAGCGTTTGTGTTGAGAGGGGGAGTTGGAGGACATAGATGTACCGTAAGGATTCAGGTCAAGGGGTATTGACACGTTAATTTACCCCGTCGAATTCATTCTGAAATCGGATGCATCTCACTTTTTTAGATACAGCAATGCTGAATGAATTGTGAAATTATCGGCAGTCAAGAGTCAACAATCAACAATCAAAAGTGACTATTGACAACCCTTATGATGATTTCACTAATCAAATAGGACTGCTATATAGACTGAACTACAAACTGAAGTTGGTGCTTTTCGGATTATTTCCCGATACTCCAGTAATTTTGACTGTATGGGAAAATTTGGTAACTAAGTATCAAGTTATGGGCAAACAGGCACACGATAGGCGGTTAGTTGCTGCTATGATTTCTCACGAAATGACACATCTATTGACCTTTAATACGGTTGACTTTAAGCGGTTTTCCGAAATCACTGCTGTAGATCCAAGGACAATCGTACCACCACCATAATTAGCGCTCACTCCAGGAACGCTACACAGTGCTGTATGGAAAGAAACCGTCAAACGCACAGGTGATGAAAACCTCGGCTTACACTTGGGTGAGGTGTTTAATCTGGCAACATTTGGCATTGTTGGTTACGTGCTAGTCAACTGCCAAACCTTCAGGGAAGTGTTAGAAAAACTCTCGCGATATACCCGTCTGTTTAGCCAGGGTGCTCATATTCACTTCTCTGTGTCTGAGGGAATGGTGTTGTGTGACTGCGATCTTGTGGATGACTTGAGAAATTACTTAGTAGAGGAACTCCGTCACGCGTCAGTACCCGCGTCCTGATGATGTTTCTGAACATGAGCGCATCTTTCAAACCGGGTTGCACTTCTTACAGCAGTTTTCACGTATTTGAACCACACTGTAAGGGCACAGCAATGCTGTGTCCCTACGGCAAATGTGGTCTATTTACCTGAAAATAGCTGTAATGCCCACCAATCGCATTATCTTCGATGCAAATTGTCTCAATTGGTTAATCTTGTCAGCCAATTCAAATCTGCTCTCGGTGTTTGAGCAACATGCTGAAGCAATGCTTGATGCGATGAATCGAAAGGACGATTATACCCGACAGGTTGTGCAGGCGATCGCTCAGCAATTGAAAGGAGAACTGCCCTCAATTGAGGCGATCGCTCGTAGTTTAGCAATCAGCGTCCGTCAGTTACAGCGCGAATTACAGGTTGAGGGCACATCTTTTCAGCAATTGCTTAAAAAACCCCACCCGTCTCTGTATGGGGATTTGGGCATAGGGCAACCGCGAATGGGGCATAGAACCCATGCCCGATGCCCCATGCCCCAAGAAATGGCTGACGGCTTTCCTCCCCACCCGTCTGTGTATGGGGATTCCAGCCGTTTCTTATGTTGACTAAACTCGTAAACAACTGTCACTGCGGCATTTGAAAAATCCGAATACACCAATTCACGATGTTGCATTTTTACTAGGCTTCTCTGAACCCAGTGCTTTTCACCGTGCTTTCAAGCGATGGACAGGGCAAACTCCACGAAATTACCGATTATCAAATGTTTGAGTTAGCCAATGAGGGGCTTGGGGAGCTATAAGCTCCGCGCTGTACTGCGTAGCAGTCAGCGTCGGGAGTACGTCACATGTAGATAGGTTGTACCGTCTAATCCCTCTCTGAAGAAACCGTATTTGCTCTTGGTTGAGGAATGATATAATGGCTGATTATTTATGTCCATTCAGCAAGTGAAGTTTTACAATACCCGTTTGTTTACTTATCGTATCCGCCCAACATCACCCCTTCCCCTCTCCTTACTAACTATGCATTGTCCGGATCTTTCTTAACATTCTTGAAACCCTTGCTATACCAAGCTTATAAAGGTTGACTTGTCAGCAGGGCTTGACAATTGACCACTCATACTTCTTAGTCAAAGAGCATTTTTATTGAGAATGTACCACCCAGATATTAGGGTTTGATGGTTGGTGAGCGCTTACTCTCACAAATATTGAGAAAGATCCGGGTAATGGATAGCCTTACTAAGGAGAGGGGAAGGGGTGAGGTAAAATAAGCCGTTATACATTAATCGCCTGTCTATTGTTTGCTGACGTGTAATAACCGTTGCTATCTTCAGCTTTTACATTTTGCAGTAGTTCTTTACCTGTAATCAATCTTGCGCCACGTTTGCGGGTGAAATAGTTCCAGCCCCACTGAATCATCACTACCAGCTTGTTGTCAAACTCAATTAAGAAGTAGATGTGAACAAACAGCCAAAACAGCCAGGCGAAGAAACCTGAAAATTTCATAAAACCTAAGTCTACAACGGCAGAGTTTTGTCCAATTACCGCTAAACTACCGGAATCAACATAACGGAATTGTGGCAATGTCTTACCTTTAAGCTGTTGTTTAATCAGTGAAGCAACGTATTGTCCTTGCTGCATCGCTACGGGTGCAACGCCTGGTAAGGGTTTGCCGTTTTGATGGGCAAAATTCGCCAAGTCTCCAACGACAAAAATGTTGGAGTGTCCCTTAATACTCAAGTCGGGTTCAACAATAACTCGTCCAGCGCGATCGCACTCAGCCCCTGTGCTTTCTGCTAGCATCTTTCCTAGAGGCGAAGCTTTCACACCTGCCGCCCATAATACTGTCTTTGCTGCAATCTGCGTTACTTCATCACCTTGTTTGAGGGTAACAACATCACCTTCTATGTTCGTAACCAGTGTTTTTGGCTGAACTGTGACACCCAACTTTGTCAGCGATGCTTGTGCTTGTGTTGATAACTCTGGTGCAAACGGTGGTAAAACCCGATCCAAACCTTCGAGGAGTAAAACCTGCGTTTCGGAAGTGTCGATGTTGCGGAAATCCTCTTTCATGGTGTGGTAAGCTAATTCTGCGATCGCACCTGCTAATTCCACACCAGTAGGACCACCACCGACAATCACAAAAGTCAACCAAGCACGGCGTTTTTCCGGATCAGTTTCTTTTTCTGCTGCTTCAAACGCTGTAAAGATGCGGCGACGCATTTCTATCGCATCTTCCACAGTTTTTAAACCAGGGGCAAATTCTTCCCATTGGTCCTTGCCAAAATAAGAATGCTTTGCACCTGTGGCGAGGATTAAAGAATCGTAATGTATTGCTTCCTCACCCATAAAGACTTTTTGTGCCTGTGGATCGATATCATTCACTTCTCCCAGCAGCACTTTTGTATTCTTGCTCTTACTGAGTACGGAACGCAGCGGTGAAGAAATATCAGCCGGAGATATCGTGCCAGTGGCGACTTGGTATAAAAGCGGTTGAAATAGATGAAAATTTCGTTTATCAATTAGAGTCACATGGACATCAGCACGACTCAGTGCTTTTGCGGCATATAATCCTCCAAATCCACCACCAACAATGACTACGTGTGATGGTGGCTTATTTTCTACTGCGTTTACCATAAGATTTGTTTCCTTTTATTGACCGCTTGTCATCCTTCTTAACAAATTTTAAACAATTTCGTCAAAGTAGTTCTGCTCATTTTTTACATATTTAGAAATGTAAAGGTATTGAACAACACGTGAAAAATGTAATTCGTATTACTTTTTTCTTATGACTTGTGTATTGACAGAAATTTGATTGTATGCGAGTGCCCTGACTTGATAAAGTACAGAAGTTAAGCATGAATCAGTTAACCTTGCTGTATTCTTGATAGTGTAAGCAGGCATCAACTTATGCAGCTTAGGGATAAAAAGGGAAAAAATTGCCAGTATTCTAGTCAGTTCAACCAAGAAGACTGAGTGCCGTTGATGCACGTAACTGTCTCAAAGTAAAAATAAAATGTAAAAATAAAATTTTTGTAGGGCCAATTCACCTAGAAGAATTGGAGGAAAGCGCATTTAAACTTTGTTGTCAGATGGCAAGATGACCACCCCACAACTGTAAATCCAACACTGACAGCATCAAAGAGGGCATAGGCTGATAGTTTAAGCAGTACGGACTCAGGGTAGGGCGATCGCTTACTATAAAACTAAGCTTATAGCTGTAGCTTGAATGCGCTATGCAAATTACAGGTGAAATTCAAGGATGAAATTGCTCAGCGACTAAACCAAGCATGGGGAAGCCTTTCTCGTCGGCTTCTAGAAAACGAGTTAACTTTATTTGTACCGACCTACTTATATGTCATATTGCCATGACCGCGATTACCATCAACTTTAATAATGTTGTTAAACTAACCGACGACCAATTTTACCAACTGTGTCAGGATAATCCCGAAGTCAAATTTGAACGTAATGCTTTTGGAGAACTCATTGTAATGCCACCAACGGGGGGAGAAACAGGAAAACGCAACGCCAAACTTACTGCACGATTTGTCGTGTGGAACGAACAAACACAACTGGGTGAAGTCTTCGACTCCTCCACCTGTTTCAAACTTCCCAACGGTCCCGACCGCTCCCCCGATGTTTCCTGGATACAATTAGAAAGATGGAACGCACTCAGTGCCGAACAGCGCGAGAAGTTTCCTCCTATCGCCCCAGATTTTGTTTTAGAGTTAATGTCCCCATCCGATAGTTTGAGTGAAACGCAAGCCAAAATGCAAGAATATATGAATGCAGGCCTAAAATTGGGTTGGCTTATCGACAGAAAAACTCGCCGCGTTGAAATTTATAGACAAAGCCAACCAAAAGAAGTATTAGAATCGCCCACAAGCTTATCTGGAGAAGATATATTACCTGGTTTTGTTTTGGATTTACAGATAGTATGGGGTTAAAAAATATTGGTTTGCATAACCTAATTTATCCAAAAAATATCAGGGAAAGAAGATTGGTATTGGCTATGATAGCGATCGCTGGTTCTCTGTAGTAGAGACCACTTGCCCATTTGGCGGGAGTTGAAGGCGTAACAAAAATCACCTGCTTTTAAGCCAGCATATAGCTATTCGTCTGCCTAACGCACAACAGAGTTAGCATCGTCACTTCGGAGGCTACCGCCAACTTAATATCTCATCTTTAGGGAACGGGGAGCAGCGAATACGGATAGGTGCATTCCGGTGAGCGCCCCACGAGGGGAAAGTCGAAAGTCACGCATTCAAAAGTCACGCATTCAAAAGTATTAAACTCCCTCGCAACTTTTGAAAGAAGCACCTGCATTCTTCACTTTCTGAAATCCTTGCTATATAAGGCTTATAAAATGTGCATCTTAAGAGCGCTCAACTTGCGGCGTTTTTGCCACAAGTATCTAAACGCGATTAGTATTGAAACTATAATCCGGAACAGTGCGACTTTATCTTGTAGCTCCTTGTGTTTTTTTAGATACAACTGAGATGCACCGACGCACTGGAAGACTCGCAATGCTGAGATATCTCACAAGCCGCAAAATACTGGCTGCTTTATTTGTGCTAGTTATTTGCCTTACCCTAGTATATGGTTGCTTTTCTGGACAAAAAACTCTAGCATCCGCGCCCGTATTGCTCACAGATCCTTTTCTACAACTCCCTACCGCGTCTTCAGTGCGAGTTGTATGGTTTACCGAGTTTGCTGGTTCCAAACATAGCGTTGCGTATGGGGATAATTTCCAGCAAACAGCCACAGCAAATACTACCAAACTCAGTCGTACACGGGAAGACCAAGAATCAAAAGTAGGAAACCAAACGCAAAACGGGCAAGTTTACAAGCAACCTGTCGCGCGTGACATTTGGCGACATGAGGCGGAAGTTATTGGCTTAACTCCAGGGAAACGAGTTGCTTATCGCGTCACGAGTGTTCGAGAAGATGGCGAGAGTGTGAGCAGCAATGCTTTTACCTTAGCACCTACCCCAACTCCTGGAACACCATTGAAAATTCTACTGACTTCTGACCATCAGTTGAAACCGATGATAGCAGCAAATCTGCAAAAGGTCGTAGAAACAGTTGGCAAAGTGGATGCGGTGTGGTTAGCAGGAGATACAGTGAATATTGCAGACCGTGCCTCAGAATGGTTTGATGATAATAGGGGCGGTGCTTTCTTTCCTTGTTTGCAAGGTCATGCTAAGTCCCAAAGAGATTTTAAGGGTGGAGAAATCATTCAACACGCCCCCATGTTTACCAGCATTGGTAATCATGAAGTGATGGGACGCTTTGGCAAGACTGGGAGTTTAGGCGATGAATTTAATGATGCCATCCCGCGTGCTGTGGCTTTAAAGTTGTATGGGGAAAAATCGCTGAAAGAGAATTCTTATAATACTGATACTTACGAAGAAATTTTCACATTACCTGAAAGTAAAGAAGGTGGAGAAACTTACTATGCAGTAAGTTTTGGTGATGTCCGTTTGGTGGTTTTGTACGCAGCGAATATGTGGCGGACTCCCAACATGGATGCATACGCGAGAGGAAAGTACCGCGAAAGAGACAAAGATTTACAAAATCCAGAGAATTGGGGTTACGGACAAGTTATTTTTGAGCCAATTGCTAAAGGAAGCAAGCAGTATAACTGGTTAGCACAAGAACTCAACAGTTCTGAGTTCAAACAAGCAAAGTATAAGGTGGTGATGTTCCATTATCCGCCGCATTCTTTGGGCGACAATATTGTCCCTCCTTATACTGATCCCGTGCCGAATATTGAACGTGATGCGAATGGCAAAATTAAGGCAGTGCGTTACAACTACCCTAAAGAAGCAGACTACCTGATCCGTGATGTGATACCTTTACTTGAAGCAGCTAATGTACAGATGGTACTTTATGGGCATTCGCATCTATGGAACCGCTTTCGCAGTCCGTCGGGAATGCACTTTCTTGAAACATCTAATGTTGGCAATACTTACGGTGCTTTCTTGAGTGGTGATAAACGACCAGTTCCGCCTAGGGACACAAAGGATTATGCTGCACTTGGTGATCCCAATGGATTAGAACCAGTTGTACCAACAATAGCTCCTTTGCCAGGTAAAGATGGTAAACCTATGCCTTATATTGCTAGTAATGACATTACGGCTTTCAGCATCTTTGACACGGGTACGGGTACAGTCAGCAGTTATCGTTTTGATACAAGTCAGCCGAATTCAAAGGTTGTGAAGTTTGATGAGTTTCAGTTGCTACAACTAAGATAGTAACTTATTATAAAAGGTATGTAGTAAGCGCTTTAGCGCTAAAGCGCTTACTACGAGCTAGTTTTCAAGCTTTACTTTTCTTTACATAGTTTGATTTTTTCTCGCCTACTTACTTACAGCAGTTTGTTGAGCGTCATGAAGAAGTTAGGAATTTGTTTGTTTGTTGTGTGATATAGCTGGGGCATCGCCGATTTCCAAATTCAACCAAAGTTGATTAAGTTGCACTAGCAACTGACTTTTTGCGGGAAGGACGCTTGCGATCTGATTTTTTCTTCAGTCCCACCGCTTGAGCTTCATCGCTATCTGAGCCATATTGCCCGCGCACGACTTCTTTCATAGCTAATACAGCGTTATGAAATTCCCATTCTGCTAATCGCGCAGCATCAGAAGCAGCACGGTATAAAGCGAGTTTTTCGGTTTCAGTTTGTTGAGAAATCAACATCGCCTGATAAACTTCCTGTAACTTTGCAGTGGAGGCATCAGCACGAGTTGTGTTGTAAGTGCTGACGGTTTGCAAACCGTGGAATGAGTCAATATCTTGACTAATGTTTTGAGGGCGTAAACGACGTGTTTTATCTTGGATACTCATAAATCTATGCAGTGGTATAGTGTACATTTAATGTACCCATTGCAATAAAAAAATTAACAGTAAGGTAAAGTTTTTAAAATGGGCAAGCTAAAAAAAAGTAAGCATTAACAATGGATTAACTTGAATTATTAATGTATCGGCTTGCATTGTGGATACATTGGCTTGCATTATTAATGTATTGACTTGTATTGTGAATGCATCAGCTTGCATTATTAATGTATCGACTTGCATTGTTAATGCATCGACTTGCATTATGAATGCATCGACTTGCATTGTGAATGTATTGTCTCATTAAATAACCTTACTAAGTTTGTAGTGAGGACTTTAGTCCTCTTCCACGAAAACAAGGACTGAAGTCCTTACTACATATAAGTTTTATGATAAGTAATTTGCCGGACTTGATATAGGACTAATATTTGATTTTTGAAATACACGTAAGGTGGGCAGTGCTTATCGTATCCTGTGTACTATATCCGGATTCTGGTAGGCACTGCCCACCCTACACTACTCAATTGGTAGGCAGAGCCTCCTAAGGCTGCATCCCCAGCCTGAGGCTGGGAACGAGGCAAAACCCTTCTAAAATCTCGTTAAATCTCGTTTCCAGGTTCCACCTGGAAATGCCCTTGAAGCGGCTCTGCCGCTCAATTGGCAGGCAGAGCCTCCTAAGGCTGCATCCCCAGCCTGAGGCTGGGAACGAGGCAAAGTTCCGACTCCAAAACTTTTAAGAAAACTTCTTCAAACATCGCACCGTGTGTTATCCTTTCTGGCATTAGGTAAAATCAACTAATTACAAATAGAGCGATCTGGATCATCCGGTATCATGCCGTTATCTGGGTTTTTCAGATAGTCGCCTACCCATTGGCAACTCAAATGAAGTAAATCCTCCAGATTAAGATTCCACAGTTTCACCGTTTTGTCCGAACTAGCAGAAGCGATCGTCTTGCCATCCGGACTGAACGCTACGTGCCTAACCAAATCCGAATGCCCCTTGAGGGTGGTGATGAAAGTGCCATCAGCACGCCACAGTTTCACGGTTTTGTCGCTACTTGCAGAAGCAATCGTCTTGCCATCCGGACTGAACGCTACGTGCCAAACCGGAAACGAATGCCCGTTGAGGGTTGTGATGAAAGTGCCATCAGCACGCCACAGTTTCACGGTATTGTCCCTACTTGCAGAAGCAATCGTCTTGCCATCCGGACTGAACGCTACGTGCCAAACCAAA
>NZ_CAWUDP010000047.1:0-82847 GCF_963920835.1 Scytonema sp. PCC 10023 | reverse complement strand
AGACGATAGCTTCTGGCAGTAATGACAACACGGTACGGTTGTGGAATCTCAACGGGCAGCTACTCAAAACCCTTTTGGGGCATAGCAGTTTTGTCTTGAGCGTGGCATTCAGTCCGGATGGTAAGACGATTGCTTCTGGCAGTGATGACAGCACGGTACTGTTGTGGAATCTCAAGGGGGAGCACCTCAAAACCCTCACTGGGCATAGCGGTTCTGTCATAAGTGTGGCATTTAGTCCGGATGGTAAGACGATAGCTTCTGGTAGTGATGACAACACAGTACGGTTGTGGAATCTCAACGGGCAGCTACTCAAAACCCTCAGTGGGCATAGCGGTCCTGTCTGGAGCGTCGCATTCAGTCCGGATGGTAAGACGATTGCTTCTGGCAGTGATGACAACACAGTACGGTTGTGGAATCTCAAGGGAGAGCTACTCCAAACCCTCAGTGGGCATAGCAATCATGTCAGCAGCGTCGCATTCAGTCCGGATGGTAAGACGATTGCTTCTGGCAGTAGGGACAACACGGTACGGTTGTGGAATCTCAAGGGGGAGCACCTCAAAACCCTCACTGGGCATAGCAGTTTTGTCTATAGCGTGGCATTTAGTCCGGATGGCAAGACGATCGCCTCTGGCAGTTCTGACAACACAGTCAAACTGTGGAATCTGGATTTGGATGACTTACTAACACGTGGTTGTGCTTGGATTTCTGACTATCTGAAAAACAACCCCAATGTTAACAAAGATGACCGCCAACTCTGCGATGATATTCCTAACGCCCCAAAATTTCCAACTGTGCAGCAGCGCGGCGTTTCCTCTCCTCTGGGCGACGGTCATATCTTGCGGTAATTGTAGGATTGGAATGACCCGCCAAACTCTGCACAGTTGCAATATCCACCCCAGCATTTAACAAATCCGAAACGAATGTAGGCCGCATATCATGGGGAGAAAAATAGACCTCTTGCCAAAAGGCAAAACTTGCCCTCATCCCCCAACCCCTTCTCCCAATTTTGGGAGAAGGGGAGCCAATCTCAAAGTTCCTCTCCCAAGCTTGGGAGAGGGATTTAGGAGCCACTGCGTTGCGGTGAATCCAGCGCTGCAGGAGGGTTTCCCTCCGTAGGCGACTGGTGAACCCGTTCGCGTAGCGTCTCCGTTAGGAGAAGGGAGGTTCCCTCCGTTGTAGCAAGTGGCGTGGTGAGGGTAAAGATTCATGCAAGAAGTTTAATGTTCTATTTCCCCATTATTAAAATCTGACATATTAAGCTTCACCACCTCAGCCCGTCGCAAACCAGCACCGCGCAGAATAGCGATAGCGCTAAAGCGCTTACTACAAACTAAGTCCAGTACAGAATCTTAGCATTTGGAAAGCGCCGTCCAATCTCACCCTCAAAAAAGCGCTTCATAGTCTTCATCGTGTCATTATCATAGACATACTTTGTGCCGCCAAACTTATTTCGCTTGACACTGCGTTTGTCTTCGTCCATGTCTAGTTTTGAATGGGGATACCACGTTTGCAACACCTCTTTTGAGCCAGGTGTAAAGCGGTGCGAGATGAGTTCAAAAGTGAGGTCACAATCAAAATCTAGTGCTTCGCTAATTTGGTCAAATAGACGACCATAATGCATCTCCCAATCATCTATATGCATAATAGGCGCAATGACCAAACCTACCGGATACCCGCCACCACCTCGTTCTGGTGGAAGTGCTAACCGTCGCAATGCCATCAGCCGTGATGGTACAGACGCTGTACCACCCTCAAAACGACCGGAAACAGGCGCAGCATTCACACTGATCCGGCAGCGTGTATGACCATTGTGTGGCAAATTGAGTAGCTCATCTACAGCATCAAACTTCGACACCCATCTTAGATGTGCGTCATCACGAGTGCCAAAGTAGCGGATACATTCAGCAAGGCTTCCTGTCAGATGCTCGATGCCTAACGGGTCAGTATAACAGCTAACCTCAAAACTTGTTGTGTTCCCTGGTTTCTCGTAAGCTGCCAAGTTCTCTAATATTTGCGGCAAGTTGGCAAACACGCGAATGACTGGCGGACCTTGCAAACTACCTGCTAAGTAGCAATATTGACAGTGCGCTGGACAGCCTTCCGCAAGATGAAATTGCCAGTCAGCTGATGGTGGGATGGGGCTGAGTTTAAAGGAACTGGGCGGAGCGGTGACAACTGCAAGCGTGCGTTTGGCAATATCATAAGTATCGCGTTCAGATTCTCCGCGCAAACCTGTCAGGCGATTTCGCGGTAACTCTTGTATAGGTAAGTTGAGAGACTGTACGCGTGCTAATATCTGCTGTCCCCACGGTTCAGCGATCGCAGCGGGTGTGAACAACACTTGCTCCGGCATCCATAATTTTGGTTGTCGCAAAGGTGTGTTTGGTGTCAGAACATTGTCTGCAATCATGTATCTTGCTAATTCTTCCTAAGAAATGTAGGTATCAAGGCTCAACAGCAGGGAGACACACTTGTGCCAACATGAAAACTACCACACTGATGTCATATAACTCTATTTTAAAGCTCTGAAAAACGGGCTGGTACTTATAAATAGAGCGGGTTATACCCAACTAAAAGTAGTAATTTTCTACTGAAATTATTGCTAACTCTAAGAGAATGTTTGTAAAGTATCCATTCATACTAGACCAGGCGACTGTAAGTCGCGGCTACACAGGCAAAACCCGCCTACGCGGGTTTAAAACCCTTAATTTTTGGTTAGTCCGCGCAGGCGGTGAGACCAGTCCTGCAGGCGGGTTTCCCGCCGTAGGGAACTGGCGAACCCGAAGGGACTTCGCTTGTGTAGTAGCGAATTATATTCGCCCAAAACTTTTAAAACATCCTCTAACTATTGGTACAGGCTCTCTTTTTCCTTTTTCAAAAGTTTTACTGTTACCCACTCCTTACACTCTCAAGTTTTGTCACGAGCAAAATTACGTGGGTATGTCAGTTTCCAGCTTTGTGGATCTTTTAATTGGTTGTACATACCTTGCACAATTAACCTGAAAGCGGTTCGAGTTCTAATGTAGTCTCTGATTAAATGCGTACCTGGCTCAGCAAAAATGCCATCAACTTCTTGTAACGTGCCAAATGGCTTTTCACAGTAGCTGCCAGCACCTTTTACTGTTAAGATAAAAAATGGGGTTTCCTTGTATTTATCTGGAACCATAAAAATTCCATAAACATGATGTTCACCACGCCACGGCTGAACAACAACCTTGGTAGCATACACATCGTATTTTCCAAATTTTGGTCTAAGAAGTACTTTTGTGTTGCAATCGGAACCATCCCCAGGAAACCATAAATAAAATATTGTCAAGCTAGTTAGGAACAGAAGCAATAAAAAAATATAGTTTTTCTTATACCACATAAATTTAAAGAATTCGTAATTCGTCATTACTAACTTAATAACGAATTACAAATTATGGCATAATGACTTGACTACAACAGCCCAACCATGTGTAGCAGACCGTGACCTGTAATCAGTTCGATAACCAATGCTATGAAACCAAGCATAGCAATACGACCATTCCAAACTTCTGCACTACTGGTCAAACCCCACTCCCAACGCTCTGGCGGGTAGATTTTGACCTTTTTTTTCATTTGGCTGACTTGCGAGAGCTTTAAACTGGGGGATTTCAAGGCATCAATCACCAAATCTGCCAACGCCTTAATAAATACCGGATGAGTATTAAGGGCGGGTACGCGGCGGAAGTTGTGAATTCCGGCTTGTTCTGCGACTTCCCGATACTCAATATCAATTTCTTGCAGTGTCTCAATATGTTCTGAGACAAAACTGATAGGCACAACGACCAAATCTTTGACGCCTTTTTCCGCTAGTTCTGGGATGGCATCCTCTGTGTAAGGTTGTAGCCATTCCACTGGACCCACGCGACTTTGGTAGGCTAAAATATGCGGATTCGGTCGATTAAGGGTTTGCATAATCAAATAGGTGCATTCCTCAATCTCTTGCTGATAGGGGTCGCCTGCTTCTTCAACGTAGCTTTTAGGAACCCCGTGAGCACTGAAGAAGACATGAACCTCATTGGGATTGGAACACTGGTCTAGTTCCTGGGCTATCAGATCCGCCATTGCTTGGAGGTAGCCTGGTTGTTTGTACCAGGAATCAATGACGGTGTAATCAATAACCTGAAGTTTTGGGTTTTCTTGCCAAAGTCTTTCTAAAAGCCGGAAGCTGGAACCACTGGTACTGATAGAAAACTGGGGATACAGCGGTAATATCACAAGACGTTCGATGTTGTCTTGGGTAATTTTGGCGATCGCCTCTTCGGTGTACGGATGCCAGTAACGCATACCGATGTAAATATTAGCGTCTTGCCCCAAGGCACGCAGCTGTTCTTTCAAGGCTTCTCCTTGAGCTTCGGTAATGCGTCGCAACGGCGAACCGCCCCCAATTTGCTTGTAGTTCTCTTGGGATTTACTGGTGCGCCTTGAGGCAATTAACCAAGCTAAGGGTTTTTGCAACCAACGAAAGGGTAGGCGAATAATTTCTGGATCGGAAAACAGGTTAAACAGAAAGGGTCCGACGTCCTCTAATTTGTCGGGACCTCCGAGATTGAGTAATAAGACGCCTACACGACCCATAGCAGTTACAATCCCCGCAATTTTTCAGGTTTTTTACTAATGTTAACAATATATCTTGAATAAATATCCAAAATTAACGACAAGCAAAGAGGCTGTGCCTACAATTTTAAGGCATTCTAGTTACCGCTTCCAATGGCTGTATGATGGCATATCTCGTCTGGCCGCTCCTTTGTGTAGGCGGTGAAGCGCGTTTGAGCCAATTGGCAATGCTTGGGTTAACAATTCATGCAGATACCAAAGTTCTGGATTTATCTTGCTGTAGTGGTCAAGCAACGCAATTTTTTATCAAATCTTCACAAAATGTAACAGGCCTAGATGCTTCGACCTTATCCTTATTCTTGAAACGGGCGCTGCAGAATGTTCCAGCCTTTATCCTAGGTGGAAGCTTTCTTTGGAAGATCTGCTTTTTGAGAACTTTAGCTGAACTTTCCAGACTTTATCTGTATTGATAGCCATTAGTTGCTTAGAGAGAATAAGAGCAATTGACCCTCGCAGAGTCCTTATGAGTGCATAAGTCAATTTCAGCGACATCTATCAAAGATGTAGTGGAGGACATTTAGATAAATTTGTCTAAACTCTAAAATTTTATTTCTTTTTGTCCAAAATCCAATCTAGTAAAGCAAAATTTTGACTCATGATTATCAACATATTTGATGTCGTCAATTCTTATCGAGATATCAGTCCTGACTTACTTGCAGCAACTTTAACACCAGACGAGCAACTATCATCGGACTTCCAAACTTTTGTAAGAGCAAATACAGGACGTTGTCATTTTAGTGATATGTATGTGTTTGGTGACAGCCTGTGTGATATCGGTAATGCCTTCGATACCACGCAATCATGCTTAGGAGAGGGGCGTCCACCTTCACCACCCTACTTTCAAGGACGCTTTTCCAATGGTCCAGTATGGATAGAATACCTCGCAACATTACTAGGATTAACTTCTAGAAGGAATACTAACTTTGCCATTGGTGGTGCAAATACAGGTAGCGATAATACCTTCATTCCTAATAATCCACTAGGTCTACCAGGATTGCAGCAGCAAATTAACAGTTTTATTGGAGACTTAAAGGCAGTCAATAGGCTTGCTGACTGTGAGGCAGTTTATATAATATGGGCGGGAGCTAATGATTACTTAGGCGCTGGCTTGACTCAACCTGCCATGCCCATTAAAAATCTATCAGATGCTGTCACATCGTTGGCTGCTGTTGGCGCTAGACATATCATGGTGCTTAACTTACCAGACTTAGGAGAACTACCTGCTACACGCAGGAATAGTCAACAGTCCGCCCTCCTCAATGCGTTAACTCGCGAGCATAACGTTGGTTTAGCCAAATCACTTAGCTCTCTAAGTCTAGGTTCTGATGTAAATATCATTCTTTTCGATGTTCATTCACTATTTAATCAAGTCCTCACCAATCCAACAAAATTCGGTTTTACGAATGTGACTGACTCTCAACTTGACCAGTTAGAACATCTTCAAAATTACACTGATAAGTTCTTATTCTGGGACGTTATACATCCCACGACAACTAGTCATATGATATTTGCAAAATTTGCCTTTTCGTTGCTTGCGCCCATAGTTCAAGCAAGGCTATCTAATGACCAGTATAATTTGTCAAATCTTTAATGGTAGAAGGAATAGAGATGGTGGCTATTTCATAAATGCATTACGTCTTGAATTTCCGTTTCATACAGCAAAATTGTTGTCTCCGGACCTACCCTACCGGATTCTGGTGGCGGTCCCATTTCCATCTGAACGGCATAAGCCCACATACCTGAATCTATTTGGCAATTCAAAATTTTTCCCATACCGCCAATAAAGGAAACAAGTTGATTTTTGCTAAATCTAGGTAGTTTTGTCTTCATTTCAAGCATCTTTGTACACCTGTCTTTTTTTGTTTTGATGAGTTATTCGCGACCCGAATGTTGCCGTTAGTTAACGTATCAATGCAGCAAAATGACAATATTAGAATATGGTGCATGACAGCAAGCGTAACGTACTAGAATTTAAAGAACTAGAAAGTTAGTTGTTGCTAACTTGCTTTAGATAATTAGGTAATTTAAAATAATTTCCTATTTTGAAATTGCAATAAGATTTTAGCGAAGACATAACGTTTCGACCTATGATTTGATTAATGGACATTTGAGGTTTTATGCAGAATTACAGTCAAGCAATAATTACTACAAAAATCTTAGTTGTATTTCGATAATATTTCCCCTTTACAGCCCTCATGCCTGCCAAGAGACTTAAACTGCACACATCCCAAAGGCTGATTTTGGATTGGGGTTGTATTGATAAACACAAATCAGTACAAATAAGTCATGTGTACTATTCCTAACGCCTTCTAAATACTTGTAGCGCCTATCATCTCTACTTCTTTAGGTTTAACAGCCAATAAGAGTGTAGCTTGGGGGGAACGCAGATGTACCACTTGCAGATGGGTATATTCAGGTTTCTTCAAGAAGACAGGATACTCTTTTCGCCGCCTGTGGTAAGTCTGAAGCGCCCACAAAATAATCGAATCTCGGCTAAAAGTTTTTTTCCAACTTTCGCGGTTACCATTGCAGACTTCCTGTTGCGTGACAACTCGATGAAACGTCCGCCATACCAACTGCTTCATCACAACCCACAGCGGATAATCTAACCAGACAACTGTGTCAGCCTTTCCCCAAACGATGTCGCGTACCAGGCTGTAATTGCCATCTACGACTCAGGTATTGCTTGCAAGTGCAACTGCCGTTGCTCAACTTCTGTAAGCATTAGCAATTGCGAAATTCGCTCCTCTGGGTTAGCAACAATACCTGACAGCAATGTCACAAAATGCCCTGCCATGCGAGCGATGGTCGAATCATCAAACAGGTCGCTGTTGTATTCCCATTCGGCTATTAATCCAGAAGAGGTATCCTCCATTGATAGAGTTAAATCGAACTTCGCTGTTCCCGTTTCTATAGGAAATGAACTTACATTTAACTCAGGCACATCCAAAGATGATATGGGAGCATTCTGGAGCGCAAACATGACTTGAAACAGTGGTGAGTGACTTAAGGAACGCGTCGGTTGCAATGCCTCTACCAATTCTTCCAAGGGCAAGTCTTGATGAGCGTATGCTTGCAGCACTACTTCCCGTGTCCGATGAAGCAACTGCTTAAAACTAGGGTTGCCAGACAAATCGGTACGCAGCACTAAAGTATTGACAAAAATGCCAATTAGCCCTTCTAGTTCCGGTCGATTGCGTCCAGCCATGGGCGTACCCACTACGATGTCCTCTTCGCCTGTATAGCGATAAAGCAAGGTAACAAATGCAGCAAAAAGGGTCATGAACAGGGTGACTCCCGCACGCCTGCTGAGGTTGGCGATCGCCTCACCTAGCTCCAGAGAAAGTGTAAATTGTTGATGCTTTCCCCGGTTTGTTTGTATGGCAGGTCTGGGTCTGTCGGTGGGAAGTTCTAGTAAGGTGGGAGCACCTTCAAGTTGTTGCTTCCAATAGGATAACTGCTCTGCAAGCCCTTCTTGTTGGAACCACTGCCGCTGCCAAACAGCAAAGTCGGCATACTGTATGGGTAATTCAGGTAAAACTGGGGGTGTGTTAGTCGAGAATGCAGTGTAGAGTGTTGCTAACTCTTGGACGAATACACCCGTTGACCAACCATCAAAAATAATGTGGTGTGCTGTTAGCAAAAAAACATATTCTGTTGAGCTAATCTGAAAGAGAAAAAATTTAGTATAGAAAGGGTTCTAGAAAACTACTAACACATTTCCCAAGATGTTGAAGATTATATCCTCCTTCTTGAATTAAAATAGTTCTGATATTTAATTCTCTTATTTGTCGAGCAATTTTAGAATAACTTTCTATATCCAGTAAAAAGCCCCCAATTGGATCTAGTTTATAAGTATCAAATCCTACAGTTACAAATAGAATATCAATTTTTTTATTCCTAATTTCAGTTAAAGCTTGTTCTAAAACTTCTAGGTAAACTCCCTCAACAGAACCAGAAGGTAAGCAAAAGTTCCGATTAAATCCTACCCCCCTATCAGCACCAACTTCATACTCAAACCCTGAAAAATAAGGATATTTATTATTAGGATGAGCATGTATAGAAATAGTCAACACATCTGAAGAATCATAAAAAATTTCTTGAGTTCCATTGCCATGATGAAAATCTATGTCTAGTATCGCAGGAAAAAATCCACAGTTTAAAGCATATTTAGCTGCTATAGATGCGTTTGCAAGATAACAGTATCCGCCTGCCATACTTTCAGTTGCATGATGTCCTGGTGGACGACAAATTGAATAACTATATTCTCCTGTTTCAATTGTATGTTTAGCTGCCGAATATGCTAGAGAAACAGAATTTTTAGCTACTTCCCAAATATTTGGCGTGAATGGAGTGAAAAGGTCAAAACAATACTTGCTTGCTAATATAGTTGGTTTTGAATGTTCCTGCTTTAACCACTTTGAAAATTTAAAAACCGAAGGGTAAATAATTGGAGCCTCACACACCTCTAAATTCTTGAGAAACTGTACATAATCTTGTTTATGAATTTCAAGTATCAAGTCTTCTGAAACTGTTGTGATTAAAGAAAATTCAATTTGATGACTTTTGCCCAAATCTTCTAAAATTACTTCAACTCTTTCAGAAACCTCTGGGCATTCTAGTTTTTGCCCATTAAAAAGTTCAAAATTTATTTCATGTTTCGTATGAATTTCATTTGTAAATATTTTCATGAGTTTTGGTCTCCGTAAAGTCTGGTAGCCGTGTAGCTGTAGCTGGGATTGGGAGTGGACTCATAAGCTAAGTTAAGCACAATACGAGAAATATTATCGTTAAGAAGCTCTGTTACTCGGTGAAGACATCGATCGGCACGAAGCAAATATGCATCTCCTGAAGCATGATGTTTGGTTTGAACAAGATTAGAACAACGAGCAAGCTCAACTAAAGGGTCAACATTGAGTTTTGGGTCAGCACCAAGACTATCTAAAAAGTTATTCCAATTAGGAATCAGCTCAAGCAAGCCTCCCTCAAGCTTACAAGGAGCCTCAAAAATAATTACTAGAGCATAGCTTGGATCGTCTAAATGCCAACCGTGAGTGGCGCCAGCGCAAAGCAGAAAGTTAGCTACCATAAATTCTTCTGGGTGAAGACAAGGATAAATTTCAGCGCCCACAATCATTTGAAGGAAATGACTCAGATTTTCATCTGAGTAAAGACTTCTTAGCATCGGAGATAGCTTTAAGATTTTTTGTCCCCCAAGAACATTGAGTACGCGCGGGGTTTCATAGCCTTCCATCACGAAGTTCTTTTTTATGGCGAATGGTTCGATGCGCTTAAGTTCTGCTTTAAGGTCAGTAAACGCCTCCAAAGAAAATAAACCTGGAAGCTTAACATAATTGTCAGTGATAAATTCATATCTAAGTTGTGTCAAAACATCATAATCTGTGTATTTTTTAGAGAGAAGATTTGCCCAAAGACAAGGTTGAGCGTCTGGTTGTTTAAGAGCTTGTTTCACGACTAGTTTATTCATTGTTTTAAAGCACAAACTTAGTAATAAGATTCTTTGGCATCAGCTTATCGGGCATTTAAGATAATTAACAAGGTAATAATCGGTTAGTTGCTCTGTACCTCAACCTCGGTATCCGGCTCATCCTTGTTTTGACTTTGATTTAGAAACAGTGCGGCTAAGACAAAAAACCCGCCAATTAGACCGCGTATTCCAAGATGCTCGCCAAGTAGCCAAAATGAGAAAATTGCCGAGAAGACTGGCTCTATTGTGTAGATTAAAGCAGCTTCGGATGCCGAAACCCAGCGCTGTGCTAAGGTTTGAAGCCAGATTACAGCAGCAGTCGCAAAGAGCGCTAGGTAAAGAATCGGTTTCCAGTGCTGGCTTATTGCCTCAAACTGCGTGAGGACTTGTGAGTTACTCCAGAGTGCGCCTAGCCCCCCAATAAACAGTAGTTGGATGCTGGTTAATGATAAAGTCGGGTGGCGTAACGTGACTTTCTCTAGGAACAGCGTATAGAGTGCATAAAGAACAGCACCACCAAACATCAACAGATCACCCATTCCTAGCTCTCCCCCTTCCCAAAACATGATGCCAATGCCAAGAGCAGCGACTCCTGCGGCTAAGAAAGTTTTCAACAGCACGCGCTGACCGCTCAACCATCCCAGTAGAGGTACGATGAGTGCGCTTAGACTGACAATGAATACTGCTCGGTTTGCTGGTATAGTCTTGAGTGCAATCGTTTCGGTAGTTAAGTAGAAGAAGAACAAAAGCCCTAAGACCATACCATCACGAAGCAAAAGTGCATTTAGATTGCGTAAGTGTATAATAAAAACTCCTGCCGCTAACAAAAAGCGTGTGGCGATCAATCCACTCGGATTCATGCTACTAACTATGTCTTTAGTCAAAGGGAAAGTCGTAGCCCCAATTAGATTAATAAAAATCAGCGATATTATTCCTTTAACACGCAAAAAGTTTTCAGTTTGCATAAATAGCAAGTAAGACGTTATGAATTGATTGAGAGAGATTTTTAGGCGCCATGTTTTCAGTTTTCACACAGACCAAGCCCGATTTGGAAGCGCTACGGAGAGCGAGTGAACAATGCAGCCAATACGTCGGTTTTAGCTTTACCTAATAAATTATTGGCTTAGTGGAAAGCAACGAGAATAGCTGTAACTAATAATGTCTGCTTGTTGCACGTAATCGGTAAGTGAAGTACCCATACTTAGCTTCGCTTGAAGTATGGGCTAAGCGCTAAGGCGCACGCTTCGCGAACGCGTCTCAACCGCCGTTGCTCTGTTGGGTACATCCATTGCTGAATGTTCGTCACTAAAGACGATCCAAGTCTTACACAGCGTCTCTGGTATTGCTACCTTTATCTCCCCGTGGAGAACCCGCGCAGCCGCCCGCCTCCCGCAGGCAGTGAATTGTTTTTTCGTACATTCCTGTATGGCTTATCTTTTACCGCAGAGCGTAATCGTGCGAACCAGTGACCGGAATCTTTCCCCCTTTCTCACGCTCTTAGACGAGGGTTCGCATACTACTGCTACTGTGACCGTTTGTTATGAGCCGTGTGGGTGGGTCAGCAACCAATTACAGTCTACCACTCGAATTAGACAGATTTCGGACAAAATCAAGAAATATTTGGCAATTATTCGGACATCCCACTTCCTCACTCACTCACAGTCAGTGTAGGTCGGGGATGCCCTCATCACCGCCCGCTCCCTATCCCCACCCTATGAGTACATTGAGGGTGGGGACTTCCGCGACCCGTTAACAGTATTTTGGTTAAACTCCAAAGATTGAGCAGATTGAGATGTCACTGTTTTCTCTGAGCTTGGCTTTGTCTGAACCGATGCTTGCACTTGGTTAAGGCGTGAATGTCGCGACCTGCTTCTTTATGCGATTAGGAAGGCATTGGACAAATACTGATTTTCTGGTATTATGAGAGATTTCTCCTAAGGTCGTAAATGGACTAAAAAGTTTCTCGAAAGAAACTTGAAACTTTGTTTTCCAAAATTTCTTCAAACAAACTTCTATTTTTTTATCACGATAAATAAGGTTGAGCAATACCTGTTTCTTGAAAATATCTTGAATAAATTCGTCTGAATAAATTGCTTAACTGTCTTAACTGTCTTAACTGTCCGCTAGAAATTGCTTAACTGTCTTAACTGTCTTAACTGTCCGCTAGAAATTGCTTAACTGTCTTAACTGTCTTAACTGTCTACTAGAATTTGTTTAACTGTCTTAACTATCTTTAATTTTTTTTAATTATTTGTTTTCATTTTTTACTGGAGTTTAGACTAAAAGTCGGGGAGCGCCAGTGTATTAGTTCAAATGTATTAAAAAGGTGGCACCAACGTAGAATTCGCTAATGATAATAAAAAACAGGGGTGGGGGAAGAGTTGCACCGTGCATCGCCTCTTCCCCCAACAGCACTATTATCATTCTTATGAAGACCAAGGCTCACGAAAGCTGGGATAAAGCGTCAATCCACCATCAATAAACAGGGTTTGTCCGGTAATATAACCAGCTTCATCTGAGCAAAGAAATGCCACAGATGCTGCCATTTCTTCTGAGGTTCCAGCACGACCCATAGGAATATTACTCTCAACTTCTGCCTTTGCCTCAGGGTCGTTAATCCATGATTTGTTGATTGGTGTAATAGTCGCTCCTGGTGCAATTGCATTCACACGAATGTTATTGGATGCGTATTCCAAAGCCAAGGAACGCGTCAGGTTTTCCATCCCTCCTTTGCTTACGGAATACCCAACATATTTCGGTTTGGGAATGATTTCGTGAACGCTGGAAATGTTAAGAATTACACCACCGCCGCTACGAGAAAGAAAATGTTTAAGCGTTTCACGGGCGCAGATATACGCACCTCTAAGATTTACGGCAACGACTCGGTCAAAGTCTTCAATTTTCATTTCATGAGCTGCCGCCTCAATTTGAATGCCAGCATTATTGATTAAAATATCAAGCCTGCCAAACTTTTCCACAACAGCAGCCACCATTTTGACGACATCTTCTTCTTGGGAGACATCAGCTTGGACCAGAAGACTTTCAACACCACAACCTCGAATTTCACCGCAGGCATTTTCTACCATTTCCTCAGTTTCTTTGGCATCTTCAGGGTTTTTGCGGTAGTTAATGGCAACATTTGCACCTTCTTGAGCAAATCGAACTGCAATTGCTTGCCCAATTCCTGAACTAGCACCCGTCACCAACACATTTTTGCCTTTCAAACCTTTCATCGCGATTGAACCTCCTGAATCAGTTAGATAATGGGCAATTGGTAGAAGTTAACTAATGAGGGGTAGTTATCATAGTTCCAAAACACATAGTCAAATATAGTCAGACATGTGTGAAATTGGATTTAAGCAACTCTACTTTCAGCATGAACACGCTTGAATAGTGGAGTTATACGCCTTGGATGTACTACCAGACATCCCCTATCCCTTAGAGTCTACAACCCTTGTACCAGAGGTGCCATGGCACGTCTCTACATTGTTTTTTGGAGAGGTCTATTGAAAACTTCATTGCACATTAGCAGGGGGATTCTCAGGAACAACCCAATAGTAGATGGTGTGCTGACGAGCCGAACCCTGTACCCGCTCTACACGCTCAGGTTTCCACTCGCCCATATCAAAATCGTGGGAAATAATCCGTGTACCGGGTTTGAGTTCCTGCAACAGCTTTGGTCGCAGTTGCAAATTGACACTAGGTAACAAATAGAGCGTTACCACCGTTGCTTGGCTCAAATCAGTTTGGAAAAGGTCTTGTTGTAAAAAAGTCACGCGGTCACTCACTCCCGCCTTTTGAGAGTTTTCTCGACTTCGCTGAACTAACTCGGGATTAATCTCTATACCAGTAGCACGACTCGCACCGTATTTCTGCACAGCAGTAATCGGAATCCGCCCATCACCGCTACCAAGGTCATAAAGCACATCGTTACTTGACACATTTGCCAGTTTCAGCATTCGGTCAACGACTTTTTCAGGTGTCGGAACGTAAGGTACATTAGCCTGACGTTCTTGAGGTTGTGCAGTGGTGGTTGGTACTTGGGCTTCTGCTTCTGCTTCAAAATTGCGTTGTTGAGTGCAACCTGTCAACATCAAGCTAGTAACACTCACACTTACAACTAATAATCCAAGCATTCGATGTAACTGCATATAAGCTCTTTAAATTTCGAGTTACTGAAATTTTGTTTATGATTGCCGATGATTAGCCAGAAATAACAGCGGTACACCAGCTAACACCACTGCTACTCCCGCGATCGCACCCACACCAGTATATGCAAGGCTGGAGTAAAGCAAATAACCGCTTATGAGGCAAAAGAGTATCGGTGTTAGGGGGTAGAAAGGTACGCGAAAGGGTCGCAATACATGGGGTTCGCGCACGCGTAACACGAGCAGCGACACGCCGCTGAGTAAGAAAAAGAACCAAAACACAGGGGCGGTGTAATCCACCATCGTTTCAAAACCTTTGCGCGTCAAAGTCCCAAATAGCACTAAAAAAAGCGTTATGCCACTTTGCACCAGCATTGCCTTTGTTGGTGTACTCGAGCGATTTCTCCAGTCTCCCATAAAAGAAAACAACGCAAAATCTTGCCCAAGTGCATAGTTGCTACGAGCACCTGTAAAAATCGTGGCGTTGATTCCACCCAAAGTAGCAACTGCAACCAGTAAGCTGATAAACACAGCACCAGGTTCACCAAAGGCGCGGCGCATCAAAGAAGCTGCGACAGCTTCTTGTTGTGCCATTCCTGATAGTCCTAATCCGGTGATATAAGCTATGTTGATCAACAAGTATATTGCTGTAATAATGCCAATACTCCACAGGAGCGAACGCACCATATTGCGTCTGGTGTTTTGTAACTCTGCGGAAATATAAGCCGCTTCATTCCAACCGCCGTAAGACAGCAATACAAAAACCATCGCCAAACCGAAATTTCCTTGGGATGTCGGTGCAGCAGACACTACAGGTGGTGGAGTGAAAACTAAACCAGCAATAATAACTAACACTAAGCCGAGTATTGTAGCAACTGTTAGCCATTTTTGGGTGGATTTACCTTGTTGGATACCGATGATATTGACAACGGTAAAAATAACGATGACACCAGCAGCGTAAATAGATGGGGAATAATCACCAAGTCGCCACAACTGTGAGATATAGTCCCCGAACATAAACGCCAAAAGAGCAATAGAACCAGTTTGAATCACCGTCATTCGCGCCCAAGCAAATAAAAACGCCCAATTTTTGCCAAAAGCACGCATGAGGTAATGATAATTACCACCAACATGGGGATATGCTGTCGCTAGTTCGGCGTAACACAAAGCGCCAATCAACGACATTGCACCACCCAATAACCAAACAAACAGCACCATCGTGGGACTTTCCACATTGGCGGCGACTAGGGATGGTGTCTCGAAAATACCAGCACCGATAACAACGCCAACGATAAGGGCGATCGCGTCTTTTAAGGAAAGCCTCCCTTGCGGCGCGACTTTGCTTGCAACCACAGTATTTGGTAAAGGATAATTTGTGCGTTTGCTCACATCGGTACCATCCCAGTTGGATAAAAATTTCCTGGCATATTGACTGAAAGTGTTGCAGGCGAAGGGATTAATAGCTTCCTACCAAGGTGGTAGACTTTAAGCGAGCGAATTCATTTCATACTGAAATTTAGAGTTTTCTAGTGGCGCTTATATAAGCCGAATAGAGGACCAAGAATTGCCCCGAAGACGAAGCCTCCTGCGTGCGCCCAGTAGGCAATCCCGCCACTTTCCATACCAACGTTGGTACGAGCCTGTAAGCTAGCGATACTATAGAAGGCTTGCTGGACAAACCAAAACCCAAGAAAGAAAAATGCGGGAAGTCTTACCGTAGTCAAGAAAAATCCCAAGGGAATTAAGGTCAGAACTTCGGCTTTTGGGAAACGGAGAATGTATGCACCTAAAACTCCTGCGATTGCGCCACTAGCACCCAAGGAAGGAATCGTAGAATTCTGTGAGAAGAACCACTGGGTCAATGCTGCCAAAACACCGCACGTTAGATAGAAAATGAGATATTTCACATGACCTAAGCGGTCTTCAATGTTGTTACCAAAAATCCACAGAAAAAGCATATTCCCTGCCAAGTGCAAAAAACCACCATGCAGAAATTGAGACGTAATTAAAGTCATCCATTCTGGTATCAGTGAATTTTCGCTTGCTATGGGACAGGTGGTTGAAAGTTGGCACGGTACTAGTGCTGCAATGCCGAAAAACTCTTGCAATTGTTCCGGTGTTAGACTCAGTTGATAAAGAAAAACAACGATATTAGCAATAACTATCCCGTATGTAACAAATGGGGTAATTGTTGTAGGGTTGTTATCTCGCAGGGGAACCACGGTTGTTTTTCCTCATAATGACCATTCTTTGAATCTTTACTGTGAATCTTTACTTTGAATCTTTAGAAGTTGTAGCCAACTCCCACTAACACCCCAACATCAGTTTCATCAATAAAACTGACATTCACTCCACCCGTTGCTGTAATCTGTGGGGATAAAGGAACATCTACACCACCAGAAATTAATGCACCAACAGTGCTATCTCTGCCCGTAGAAATTGCCACACCGCCGCCAATATAAGGCGCTATATTCAGTTGGGTGACTTCCAAATTTTCTTGGGGAAAATCTACAGTCAGTGGAATCAGAAAGACTGTGTTATCGCCAATGACAGCAGCCGGACGTGCAGACAAGTTTCTGGTTAGTCCAATTTTGCTAATGACAGTAAATGCACCTTCACTTAAAGTCGTATTGCCAGTCAAACCAATATTACCGCCAATACCAATATAACTAGGACCAGAGCGAGTGGTTCTCCCAGGAGAAACAACTTGAGCAACCTGTGTTGATTCAGTCTGAGGTGTAGTTGCTGTAGGTGTTCGTTCTATTTGAGATGTTGGTGCAGTTAGCAAAGCAGATGCAGAAGTCAAAGTCGTGCCAGGAGTTTCACTGCTGTTTTCTTGCTTTTGTACTACATTATCAGAATTATCAGAACTAATAGTAGTATTAGTAGTATTTTCTGCACGAACTGGCATCATACCAACCAAAGTCACAGATGTCAGAGCTAGTAAAGTAGAAGTGTGTCGCCAAAGAATATTGTTCATGTCTGTTTTTTCTTGTTCATTCTGTTGTCTCTAGTTTGGATAAGAAATGTGATTAGAAAGTGACCAAAAAAACAGGAACAAGAGTTTACAAGAAGAATAAATTTCACTGAAACTTTAAATATCTTATTTGATAATTTACAAAGTTAGAGTTAATGTACTAATCAATAAAAACATCTAGTTCTACCTAAAGTTGTAAAATAAGCCTTGCTACCGATAGATAAATAAAAACACCTAAAACATCAACCGCAGTGGTAATAAACGGAGCTGACATCAAGGCTGGATCTAGACCGAGACGACGAAACAAAAAAGGTAGGGCAGAACCTGACACCGAGGCTAAAACAGAAATTGCAAATAGGCTAATTCCCACGGAAAGAGCTACTCCCAAATTGCCTTGGAGAAAGTAAGCCCATACCGTCACCATTGTCCCTAACATTAACCCCAGAATTGCCCCAGCACTTGCCTCCCGTGCAATCACGCCTACCACCCTTTTGGAGCGAATTTCCTGAGTACTTAGTCCCCGAATGACGACTGTTGAAGACTGCGCTCCAACATTACCACCTGCATCAATTAACAATGGAATAAAAAAAGTTAAGGCAACTACTTGCTCTAAAACCGCCTCTTGATTTTGAATCACCACAGCGGTAGCCGTATTAGTAACCAGCAGCAGCAGCAGCCAAACAACACGTTTACGGGCAACAACAACTAGGTTTGTTTGGAAATAATTATCGCCACCAGACTGAACACCACCTAGAGTATAAATGTCTTCTGTTGCTTCTTGCTGTAAAACATCAATGACATCATCAACAGTCACAATACCAACTAAATGCTGCTCGGTATCTACCACAGGTAGGGCAACAAAGTCATAGTGCTGAATCACCCGTGCCACTTCTTCTTGGTCAGTGTCGGTGTGGACAAATACCACTTCCTGCGTCATGATTTCACTAACCGTTTGCTCTGGCTGTGCCATGACTAAATCCCGTAGGGAAAGAGTTCCTGTCAGACGGCGGTGACCATCAGTAACATACAAGTAGTAGATAATTTCCGTGGCGTTTGCTAAACTGCGAATTCGCTCGAAGGCTTGGGCAATAGTCATACTTTCCTTGAGCGAAATATATTTTGGGGTCATGAGTCGCCCAGCGGTACCCACTTTATAACCCAAAAGCAGGGCAGTGGCTTGCCGTTCCTCGGGGCTAAGTTGTTGAAGCAGCCGCCGCACAACTTTAGCAGGTAACTCGTCAAATAGTCTGGCACGGTCATCCGGCGACATCTGATCTACAATGTCGAGGACATCTTGATGCTTAAATTCTGTAATTAAGGACTGTTGTACACTGGGGTCGAGATATTCATAAACTTCAATCGCCTCCTGCTTGGAAAGTAAGCGGAAAGCGATCGCCTGCATAGCTTCTGGTAACCCCTCAATTGCTTGGGCAATATCCGCAGGTTGTACAGGTACAAGTAAGGCTTTTGCTCCCTGCAAGTTTTCTTGTTGCAGCAGTGCTTGTAGTTGCGATCGCACTAACTCCACAAGTTCTTGTCGGGAATTTGCTCCTCGTGAAGAAGAAAGTTGATTCTGGGTCAAGGTAGAGTCCCCCTTAATGCAGACTGACATAAAATTGGTAGACTCATATTTGATGTGCTACAGAAAAATCCCTAACCCCCGCTTATCCCCAGATAGCAGTCTAGGAATATGGGGGTAAGGAAGAATATCAACTGTGACATCAAAAAAGTGAATGAGTCATTCATTTCTCTGATTCACAGTTGCTCCAATCCGCGCTAGTTATCTTCAGTATCGACAATAAATGTGAAGAGAAAATGACAACGACTAAGAAAAAACCAACAATATTAAATAGTATTTCTGGCAAAAAAACCCAGGAATGTAGAAACAAATGTCAGAACAACTGAAGCTAACAACGCAGGTACGAAACCAGCAACTATAAAACCAGGAACGAGGAATCCTACTAGCCAAAGCATGAGCGCGTTAACGACAAATAGAAACAAACCTAGCGTCACAAGGGTAAGGGGAAGCGTCAAAATGAACAAAACAGGTCGAACAAATGCATTGACTAACCCTAAAATCAATGCTGCAATTGCGGCTGTGCCAAAACTATCAAACGCAAAGCCTGGTACAATATAGGCTGTCAGTAATAGTGATAGAGCAGCAACTAGCCAAGTTAGTAAGAAATTTACTATCAACATTCTTCAAATCTCGTCACTGGTTAGAGTTTGATACCAAGTTGCAATGAGAGCGATAGTAAATGAAGCTGATGGGAAGGGCTACCCTTACGGGTAGACATCCGTAGGGCGTCTACACACAAAAGCCCTATCGCCCCATCAGTTCCAACATGTATGGGTTTTCAACCCACAACACACAACACACAGTTAGAGGTCACAAGGCAAGGAGTGATAACCTTTTTCTCTAGCTATCTTTAGTATTGCTAAGAAATGTGAGCAGAAAATGACAGCGACAATTGCTGCGGCTACTTGAGTGGTAGAACAATTTGAAAAGTTGACCCTTCGCCAGCTGCACTTTTGACACTAATCTCACCACCGTGTGCTTGAACGATTTGTTGGGCGATCGCCAACCCCAAACCAAACCCGCCAGTTTTACGGGAACGCTTCTTATCGACTCGATAAAATCTCTCAAAAATATGCGGCAAATCAGTTTCAGGAATCCCAATCCCATTGTCTACGACTTGAATGACAGCGTGACGTGACTGGGTGAAAAGCCGTAACAACACTTTCCCGTCTGCGTTCGTATATTTGCAGCCGTTGCTAAGCAAATTAACCACTGCTTGACGCAGCAACTCTGGTTCGGCTTGCACTTTCACATTGTCAGGGGGCAATTCGCAAGTTAAAGTGATATGTTGTGCATCTTCTTGTGTTGCATAGTTGTCTACTAGCTGAATAAGCAAGTTGTTCAAATCAACTGCTTGCAACGATTGCGGAGGTAATCGTCCTTCATGACGCGCCAAAAACAGCAGATTATTGATAAGGAGACTCATTGACTTGCCGACATCAACGATTTTCTCGTAGCGCTGACGTTGTTGGGCGGGATTGCTAGATGTAGACAGTAAGCCGTATTGGGCATTGCTGATGACTGCTGCTAGAGGCGATCGCAATTCATGAGAAGCATCAGCTGTAAAGCGTTGTAGCTGTTCGTAAGTCTGACGAATCGGTTGCATTGCTAGTCCCCCCAAGAACCAACCAGCCAAACCTATTATCCCTAAGGTCACTGGCACTGTCACAAGCAAAACCAGCCGTAACTGAGCCAGATCATTTTGAGTGGATGTCAGCGGCATTGCAACTTCGAGATAACCGATTAACAGATTATCTTGGTAGACCGGCAGCGTTAACTGACGGAGCCAGATAACAGTGGGCATTGACTTCGAGGAGTGAAACTTGGTCTTGAGAGTATGAAATCCAGGGGTCATTATCAACTGCGCTCTTGGAGCCGTACCGAAAAATTGCACCAGTTGCCCTTTGGTATCGTACCAACGCGCATATACAAGTTCAGTACCCAGTGGTGGCAAATTACTCCCTAAAAGCGGCACATTTTCTAGGTCTAACTGTCCCTGACGCAGATCATACTTCGCGTTGACTGCCATCACTCTGGATTTTTGGTAGAGTAAGCGATCTAAATCCTCTAGCTCGTCTAAGACTTTCTGGTAGTAAAGTACTCCGGCAAAAACGACCAAAATACTCCCCATCGTTAGGGTAAACCATAAAGCTAGATTGCTACGACTACGATTAAACATAACTAGAGACCAGAAGCTAGTATCATGCAGAGGGAGAATTGTAATACTTGGTTTATTAGATTCTAATCCGCTTACTCATTGCCTATTCGCGCTTGTTGCCCTATGTCCTTGTCCCGTTGGTTGCTAAAATTACAGTCTTTCAAGCTAGAATTTTTGCTGCCTGTACCACTGCTTTTAATTGCTTTTGGACTTGGTGGTGAACCGTTGACAAACCTGCTATTGAGTCGTTACTACGGTACAGTAGACAAGCTCCAAGCTGATACACACACGCTAACAATGCAGCTTGTGGCCAATGTGCGAGTCATCAAAGCTGAAATTGAAAAGGAGCGTGACTTTACCATAGTTGAACTGAAGACTGCCAACTCTGTACTCAAAAAGTTAGAATTCAAGTTTCCAGCCACAGAATTAAGCTCTATTAAAGGCATGATTGCTGAAGAACTGGGAGTGTCTGCGGAAGTAGAAACTCTGCAACCTAATACACAAATGCAGGTGCAGCTTGCAGTCAAGGCGCTAGGAATCCTAGCTGAAATCGATAAGGAGCAGGGGTTTACCAAAGTTGAGGTCAACACCGCAGACTCTGTACTCAAAAAGTTAGAATTTGAGTTCCCAGTCACAGAATTAAGCTCTGTAAAAGCGATGATTGTTCAAGAACTAGGACTGTCTCCTGAAAATGCCACCATGTTAGTCAGCTATCGACTAAAAAGCTAGCGAGCATTCAAAATACTTTCCAAGAGCCCACTCTCCCACTCTCCTCAGGAGGTTTGAGGCTATAACCCATGCCGTAGACGGTTTTAATCCAATCTTCTGCACCAACTAACTGCAACCGATGCCGCAACTTACGTACCAGTACAGTTAAAGCATTGCTTTCGGGTTCCATACCCCACTCCCACAATGCTTCTTCTATTTGATTGCGAGTTAAAATCTGATTGGGGTGACGCATCAAATACTCTAGTAGTTGAGCCTCGCGCGGCGATAATTCCACACTAACCTCACCCCGTTCCACCTTTAACATAGTTAGGTGCAGTTGTAAATCCGCCATGCGGAGGGTTTCTCCCTGGAATTGAGGCGATCGCCGCGCCAAAGCACGTACCCGCGCTAAAAGTTCCACCAAATCCGCAGGTTTGACCAGATAATCATCAGCCCCAGCATCTAAACCTGTGACTTTATCTGGGGTAGTATCCTTAGCAGTAAGCATCAGTACAGGTGCGGTTTTACCTGCTTGGCGATACTGACGACACAAACTCAACCCGCTGATTGTCGGCAACATCCAATCCAAAATCAACAGGTCATACTCTTTTTGAGACATTAGCCATTGTGCCATTTCCCCGTCTTCAACACCATCGACAATGTAGCCAGCTTCCGACAGCAAACCCTGCAATGGCTCTAATTGTTCGATGTCGTCTTCTACAACTAAGATACGCATAAGCCGTTTTGGTGACCCGTGTTTGCTATAGAACCGCTTTGCTTATGATAGAAAAGCCTAAGACTTCCCACTTCTTCCAGCAGTTAGATTATCTTGAGGTAGTGAGCATGACGTACCAGCCGCTAGCACGTTTAACAATCCGAACCTTACTGGCTAGAAAAATTCCTACAACCCAAACAATATGATGAGCAGATAAATACCAGCCTAAGAGACCGTAAGCTAGCCAAAGCAACACAAGGGAGAACTAAGGAAATTTGCTGAAACCAACGTTCATAACAATTTTCTGTCCTTTTATCGGGTGATGCGGAGGATTTTGTCCTGCTGTGGCGGGCAATTTCCGCGCCCGTCGCAGTTACTGGTTGTGACATATAATTCGCCATCCGGTCCCATGATTGCCTCTCTCAGTCGCCCCTGTTTACCTTGCAAGTACACCTCATGCAACTGGACTTGTTGGGGTGACTTTGGATTGAAGGCGACACGGTGCAGGTGTTGGGAGCGGAGGGTAGCAATAATTAAGCTGCCTTTCCACTCAGAAATCGCATTTCCTGTATAAATTGCTGCGCCGCCTGGAGGTAAAGCTTGACGCCAGACGATGGACGGAGTAACAAGTCCTTCCCTTGATTCGCAACGGTAGATGGTGGGCCAGCCCAGGTTGTCGCCTGCTCTTGCTACACTAACTTTATCGTGACCGCTTCTGCCCAATTCACCACTGGGACCGTGGTCTGTTACCCATAGGATTGATGGATCAGCCCAATCAAACCCCTGAGTGTTGCGAATACCAGTAATATATACGGGATTTTTCGGGAACGGATTGTCTTGCGGCACTTGTCCGTCAGGCGTCACGCGCAGAATTTTACCTGCAAGGCTATTAACATCCTGGGAACTTTGGGGGTTTCTGGCATCGCCAGTCCCAATGTAGAGCATTCCATCAGGACCAAAGCGGATGCGGCCACCGTTATGATATTGCGCTACAGGAATATCGTCGAGAATTATTCTATCTGGGGAGGCACTGAGTCCATTCTGGGATAGTCGCCATCGTTCAACGCGATTGACCTGCGACCCATTTTTGTCAGTGGTGTAGTACACGTAGAAAAGTCGGTTTTGGGCAAAGTTTGGATGAGTCGCAATGCCAAGTAAACCATCTTCGCCACTATCTGTAACATCAATGGTGGCTACTGGCTTTTGGACAAGTTTACCACCCCGCACGAGGCGAACCCGTCCAGGTCGTTCAGTGACTAACATATCTTGATTTGGCAGAAAAGCAATTCCCCAAGGAACTTCAAGACCTGTTACCACTTCTTGGGCCCGCACCTTTACTCGTCCTTGTGAACCGAAGTTATCTTGCACTAAAGTACACGCTTGATTCTTGGTAGAAGTTTGTTGACTGGCTTGTTGAGTTGTTTCTGTTTGTTGATTGTTAGCGTTTGCGGATTCAGATGTTGGTAAGGTGCAAGAAGAAATTCCCAAGCATACCATGCCAACAAGTAATTTTGCTGCAAGTATTCTTGTCAGGTTCATGATAATTTTCTCCAAAAAATTGCTGCTTGCATGGTCTTTGAAATAGCTAAATAATTAATTTCCCTAGTTCTAGGATTTGTTGCGAATTTGCTAGGGATGCAGTTGACGGCTTGACTATGTAGTCACCATGAATACCATTAATTCTATAGATATTTTGTCTGTCGCTGAGTTTTATAACCTCTATCCACAGACCTGACTTGAAAAAAGGCAGAAGGGAAGACAGGTTTTTTCATCCGTTCTGGTGTACGGAAGTACATGATGGCTACTTGGAAATTAGGCGCTTTCACTTTTTGGTCACATTTATTGTCAACACTGGTGACACATTAAACCTCTTGCAAAAGCCAATTTTGTGAAAAAACCACAGATGGACACAGATAATTTATCTGCGTGCATCTGCGGTTATAAGTATCCATGAATCATACTTTTGCAAGAAGTCTATTAGACAATGGCAATAGCCTTGTAAGTTCGTCAGAATTTATTGAGAGGTAAAATGGTTTCCAATCAACTCCAGCACGCCGTTGGTATATTTCTTAGCCGTAGAAGTGTGCTACAGGCGCTCAACGAATTGAGCAGTAGTGGCTTTCCAATGAAGAAAGTTTCTATTATCACTAAAAAAACCAAAATCGATGAGCAATCTGATGATGTTGACATGAGTGAACCTGCTCTCACTTCATCTGAAGGTGCAGTTGCGGGTGCAATGGCTGGTGCTACGACAGGAGGTTCACTTGCCTTAGTTGGGGGTTTGGCTGCTTTGCTAATTCCTGGAATTGGTCTGGCGCTAGCAGCAGAATCTATTTTACTCATCCTTGTAGGCACTGGAGCGAGTGCAGCAGCTGGCGGTCTTGTTGGCGCACTACAGGGTTGGTTTGTTCCTGAAAAAATCGCCCAACTGTATAATGAGCGAGTCTTCCAAGGCGATTATTTGATGACGCTAGAAGGCACAAAGGAAGATATTCGTCATGCTGAACCTGTTTTAAACCGCTGTGGTATTCAGGAGTGGCGCGTTTTTGACATTCCTACAAATTGAAGCAATTGAGTATTAAATTGATAACGATGCTCTACCAGCTAAACAAGCTACTTACGTACCTAACTTCCTTTGTTTAAAGTAAAATAATAAATCAAAGAACATCAGGAGTTACCATGTACGTGCTAATTGGTGGAGCAGGTTTGGTAGGGCTATGTTTAGCACAGAAATTGGTAGAACTAGGACATACCATAGGTGTGATTGACATTGACCCTAACGCTTGTCGTTATGCCCGCGAACAAGTGGGAGCAATGGCTTTTGAAGGCAGTGCTGTCAGTACAGAAGTGTTGTTAGAAGCTGGGATTCGTAAAGCTGATGCCCTAGCAGCCGTTCTCCAGGATGATGCTTTAAACTTAGCAATGGTAACTCTCGCCAGACACTACGGTGTTCCCCATATTCTGTCTCGGATGCGCCACCCCGATTTTGTGGAACCGCTGCGTTTAGCTGGAGCTAATCATATTATCAGTACCGTCGATCTGGCAGTTTCAACAATGGTGAATTCTATTGAGTATCCGCAAGTAGAATCAATGATGCATTTTGAGCAGGGACAGATTGAGGTTTTAAAACTTTCCATCTCAAACAATTGCTATGTTGTCGGTCGTAGCGTTGCCGAAATTGCTCAGGATTCCCGGTTTCCTACTGGCTCTTTAATAATTGGCTATCAACCCCATCCCCACGAGGATTTGATGATTCCTAATGGCAGTACAGTACTCGAACCCGATTCAACTGTGTTGATTGTGACTAAACCAGGGTCGTTACATCAAGTCATTGATTTTATCGAAGGTTGTAAATGATTAATTTAAATGAAGCTATATCCGCTTTTTTATTCAGCGATCGCTGTTATTGTACTGACATCCTGCACATCGCCAGAGAAGCCACCGCCAAAAGCTGAGACTAATCAGGTCTCTCAATCTCAAAAGGTGGTAATTTTGGATGAAAATTTCAAGACAGTGACGGGTCAAACTATTTATGTCCCTGTCTACTCGCACATCTATCATGGGGATGGGAAAAGGATTTTCAATTTAGCGGCTACTCTCAGTATTCGTAATACTGATTTGACCAACCCTATCATCATTTCTTCTGTGCGCTACTATGACTCAAATGGGAAATTAATTAAACAGTATTTGGAACGCCCGGTTCAACTTGCTGCCCTAGCTTCTACGGATTTTGTTGTAGATAGAACTGACACTAGTGGAGGTTCAGGGGCTAACTTTATTGTGGAGTGGGTAGCTCAAACAAAAGTTTCTGAGCCTCTGGTTGAAGCAGTGATGATTGGTACTGACTTGCAACAAGGAATTTCCTGGCTCAGCCCTGGCAAAGTTATTAAAAGTCAAAATAATGACAAGCGCTCATCTTCTGTACAGGGTTCTTGAAAAGCGACTAATCATCATCTAGTCTCAGCAGTTGCTCGTCAATCTTTTGTATCCGCCCTCGGACAATTTCTTCTGAGAGGATTCGCTTACGCATTGCCTCATTAAGCGCTGCTTTCTCTGCTAGCAATAAACGACGACGAATAGCATCGAGTTTTGTGTGTTCGCCTCTGTTTTCGTCAAACTCATTCGGGCGGCGATTATAGAATTCCCGCAGCGTCCTTTCTGCTGCTGCCACTTGTACCTGATAAGCAGAACGCATCTCCTCATAGACAGATTTTGGCAACACCCCTGACTTCAACAGGCTGTCTAATTCATCTTGTGCTGCTTTACCTGCCATCAGCTGGGCTTGCAATTCTTCAACCTGCTGCTGAGCGTCTGAAAATTTAGATAATTTTAAGCGTTTTACCAGCCAGGGCAAGCTTAACCCCTGACCTACCAATGATACCAGCACACTACCGAAGACTAAAGCGATGAGACCCTCTCGCCCCGGCAGTGTGGTGGGTAAACTCAACGCCAAAGCCATTGAGAGCGAACCTTTGATGTTGCCTAAAAAGAGTAAATGTTGCCAGCGCAATGGAATTGGGCGGTCAAACCAACGAACCCCTGCTAGCAGCGGATAGACCGTAAGAACTCGCGCTGCTTGATACGCCAAAACTGCAAGTAGAATTCCAGGTAAAGCCCTCCAGAGCGTTACCAGGTCTATTTCTACACCAATCAGTAGAAAAATAAAGGTGTTGACAGTAAAACTGGCATATTCCCAGAAACTCAACAAGGTAATGCGACTAGAAGCAGAAGTATTGCGAGAAAGCCCAAAATTGCCGAAAATTAATCCAGCTATAACTACAGCCACAGCACCTGATACACCGAGAAATTGCCCAACCTGAAAAGTTCCTAATGCAACTGCGACAGTTAGTAAGAGACTGCTAAGGGGATCATCTAAACGGGCGAATACAGGTATGCTCAAGTAGCCCAAGACTAACCCCACGACGCAGCCTCCTAGAGCGATAAATAGGAGCTGTTGGATTCCCTGTAGTAACGTGAGCGAACCTGTCGAATAGACTTGCAAAATCAGGTTGAACGAAACTAGGGCAGCGGCATCATTGAATAAGGTTTCTCCTTCAACGATGGTGGAAAGCCGGGAGGGCACCCGTATCTCCTTAAAGACGGCAATCATTGAAACCGTATCAGTGTTTGCTAGAATGACTCCTACAAATAGAGCGGGTATCCAAGTCAGTCCCAGCCCAAATTTCAATAGGACGGCAATAATAGCACTAGAAAACACAGCCCCTGGACCAGCTAGGAGGGCAATTGGTTTAAACGTGCTTCGTAGGCGACTGATATCTGTATTGATACCAGCTTCAAATATTAAAATCGGTAGAAAAAGATTCAAAACAAGGGTTGGATCTAAACCAATGGGACGAGAGAACAGCTCAGTGATCGGCAAACCTGCCAACACTAAACCTGTAACGTAGGGAACACGAAGCCGCCGCGTTAGCAGAGCAACGCCGGTGGCTAGGAGCAGGAGAATAATTGAAACAGTGACTAAGGAAGCAACATCCACTTTGGTTTTGGAAAGTTATTTTGACTTCTGCGATAAACGTTGCCAAAAAGGTGTACAAGTGTCAAAAAAATTTTTGTCACACTTGATGGAGAGTGTTTGAGCCATTGTTATAATATATTGTTTTTGAAGAAAATATTGGATTGACGACCTGTCTAATTTTTACCCTGCAAAGTTCCCTAGTACTGTTGAAATCCCTACTGGAACCGACGCCGGATATCGGCGCTTTTTGGGCGATTGTTCCAAAGCTATAGGGTAGCGTCGCCTTCTGGAAAATCTTCCTGGAGAAAAGGAGACAATTCCTGATTCAGCCGACCTGCTTTAACAAATTCAGCGTAGGTGTCTGCCTCAATCGACAGCAGTTCTCTCCGCAGCTGTTCAGCCGTAAAGCTCCGCAAATTAGGATACTCATTTTGTAGTTGGTCAATCTCTTGTTGCAAACGGTTCAACTCCCCTTTGACCAGCGTTTCCTGGTAGCGGTAAAACTCTGGTTCAACACCCGGACGTTCCTCTACTTGATTGAGGTATTGCAGAACACGATTGAGCGCAGCCAAACGCGCGATCGCTTCCGAATATCTCTGACGCAGAGGTTGATCCCCCAAAAGATTGAGTTTCTCCAACAAAGGTTTAACACTCAATCCCTGCACTAACAAAGTAAACAACACCACCCCAAAAACTGTGGCGATGATTTCCTCGCGCCCAGGCAGGATAGCAGGTATACTCAATGCCAGAGCAATGGAAACTGAACCTCGTAATCCGCCCCACCACAGTACCGTTTGGTCCTGTAAGGGAATCGACGAGTTAACGAGGCGATTACTTAGGCTGCTTAGAGCGTAGATAGCGATCGCCCGTGTCAAAATCACCGCTCCCACGGTCACGGCAATAATTCCCAAGTTTTCTCCTAGAATGGCAAAGTGGATCTGATCGCCAATCAGCAGAAACACAATGGAGTTGACAAAAAACGCCAGAAACTCCCAAAACTCAGTCACAATAATTCGGGTGCGCGGGTTCATACCGATGCGAGAGCCAAAGTTACCTAGAATTAAGCCTGTGGTAACTACCCCAATCACTCCCGAACCCCCCAAATCCTCGGTAATAAGATAAGTGCCGTAGGCAGAAACCAGAGTTAATGATTGCTCTACCAATGGCAAATCGAACCGCTGAGTTAGATAGGAAATACCAAAACCAATGAAACCGCCGACAGCAATACCAATACCAACAACTGAAAACAATTGAACTAAAATCGACTGAATCCCCAAGTTAGCAGTACCTAAGGGAAGCGCCACCAAAAAACTGAAGGCAACTACCGCCATACCGTCGTTAAACAGGCTTTCACCTTCCATCAACGTTGTCAGACGGCTTCCCACACCTAGTTCTCGAAATAACGCTGTCACAGAAACCGGATCAGTAGCAGATAAACTTGCCCCAACTAGCATTGCCGTAGTTAACGACATTCCAGTAAGTTGATTTAACCCCAAGGCGATTCCTAAAATCGAAATCACTACCCCAAGCACCGCATACAAGCAGATGGGAACTAAATCTCGCTTCAAGCCCGGCCATTTCAAATTCCATGCCGCTTCAAATAAGAGTGGTGGTAAAAAAATTGACAGAATCAACTCCGGAGAAAGATTCACGAGGCGGACATCGACAAAAGCCAAACCTAAGCCGACAATTACCAACAACAAGGTATAGGGAATCTGGCGAAACCAGCTAAAAATCTGCGGCAGCGTTGCCACACTTAGAGATACTGAGAGTACCAAAAGAAATTGCTTCAGATTGTCTTCAATGATGGCGGAAGATTGCACCGACTCAAGCGCCATAACAATTCTAGGCTCCTTATTT
This sequence comes from Scytonema sp. PCC 10023, assembly GCF_963920835.1. NCBI lineage: Bacteria > Bacillati > Cyanobacteriota > Cyanophyceae > Nostocales > Scytonemataceae > Scytonema > Scytonema sp. PCC 10023. The sequence goes on along the minus strand of NZ_CAWUDP010000047.1, from coordinate 53,097 downwards.
GCCACATCAAACGGATTGTCCTCAATTATGCGGTACTGAGGATATGTAATTCACTTAGTACAGGATTGCACAATATGGTAACGTTATGGATTTATGAGAAGCTGTACTAAGGAAACTTTCTGCTAGAAACTCGCTTGAGTTCAAGTGCTGCATCGCTGTCACTTTTTAGTCACATTGATTTCCAAGACTGGAAACATCAAGAAACTTTTACAGGTTGACAAAGCGGTTCTATATTACCTTTTTAACTTATGAGTTAATCAGGTTCAACGCCAAAGGTTTCCTGTACACACAACTCCTCCACGGTATTCTCTATGTTGGACCTCTGGTACAAAAACGCTGTCTTGTACTGCATTGATGTCGAAACCTACATGGACGCCAATGGCGATGGTGTCGGTGACTTTGAGGGACTGACTCAGCGACTAGACTACATCGCTGGGTTGGGAATTACCTGCATTTGGCTCATGCCATTTTATCCTACTCCCAACAAAGACAACGGGTATGACGTGATGGATTACTACAACGTTGATCCCCGTTTAGGTACGCTTGGGGATTTCGTTGAATTTACACGTCAGGCGTATGAACGCGGTATCCGCATTATCGTTGACCTGGTAATCAACCACACTTCTGACCAGCACCCTTGGTTTCAAGCAGCTTGCAAGGATGAAAATTCAAAGTACCGGAATTATTATGTGTGGTCGAAACAGAAGCCTGAAGACATAGAGGAAGGAATCGTTTTCCCAGGTTTTCAGAAAAGTACATGGACTTACAACGAAGAAGCGGGAGCCTACTATGCTCACCGATTTTATGACCACCAAGCCGATCTAAATCTTACCAACCCGCAGGTGCGTCAGGAAATCCAGAAAGTCATGGGCTTTTGGCTTGCTCTAGGTGTATCTGGCTTCCGGGTCGATGCAGCTCAGTTTTTAATTGAAATACGGGAGAGTAAAACCCAACTTAATGTCGATAGTCTTTACCTTTACTTCAAGGAGATACGAAATTTCCTCTCGTGGCGACGTGGGGATGCGATTTTGCTAGCAGAGGTCAATGTCTCGGTAGATAAACTCTCACCATATTTTGGGGACGGAGACAAGATGCAAATGCTCTTCAATTTTTTTGTTAATCAGCACTTGTTTCTTGCTCTCGTCCAAGAAAAGGCTGCTCCACTGATTGAAGCATTGAAATCACTACCGAATATTCCTGAAATTGGTCAGTGGGCGAACTTCATCCGCAACCATGATGAACTGACCCTTGATAAACTTTCCGACGCCCAACAAGACGAGATTGCAGATGCATTTGCACCGGATAGAGAGCAGATGTGGATTTTCGACCGGGGTATCCGCCGTCGCTTCGCCCCGATGGTTGATGGTGACCCGCGTCGCCTGCGGCTTGCTTACAGCCTGATGTTGACCTTACCTGGTACCCCTGTGATCAATTATGGTGAGGAACTTGGAATGGGCGATGACTTGTCCCTAGAAGAACGCAAGCCAGCTCGCACGCCAATGCAGTGGTCAAGTCAGGCGAATGCAGGCTTCTCAACAGCACCTCCCGAACAACTGGTACTTCCCGTAGTTCAGCAAGGGAAATTCAGCTACAAGCACTTGAATGTTCTTGAGCAGCGTCGTGACCCCAAATCGCTCCTCAACTGGATGGAACGCGCAATCCGGATGCGTAAGGAATGCCCAGAGTTTGGCTGGGGGAAATACGAAATCATCAGTACAGACAATCCTTGCATTTTTGCACACCGTTGTGAGTGGCACAGTGGTGTTGTCATCGCCGTGCATAATTTAGCCAGTGAGGCTTGTACTGTAACACTTGAGCTAGAAGAAGGCGACGGGGAACGCCTGATAGATTTACTTGGAGACCAGCCCTACGAAGCTATAGACGGCACTTCGCACAATATCCAACTTGAGGGCTATGGCTATCGTTGGTTTCGTGTCGGCTGTCAGCATCTCTAGGCGACAAAATTGTTGTAAATTTTATTCCAAATCCAAGAAGAAAAGAAAGAGAGGGAATCTCACGAATCATATTATGTCCGATTAAATAACCTTACTAAATTTGTAGTGAGGAATGCGCGTCCTCTTGAGCGAAAACTAAGGACTGAAGTCCTTACTACATACAAGTTTTATTACGGGTAATTTGCCGGACTTGATATCATTTAGGATTGCTATATTAACAATCAACCTTTTCAAGGAGGTACTAACCCAAGATAGTAGCTTGGTAGCGCAAATTTTCAGCTTCCTCCACAACTTTTTCCATTCCGCCTTCGGCAATCTTTTTAACGTAATTAATTTTTACTTCCTCTAGCATATCCACCAGCCAAGATTGAATTTCTTGCAGGTTATGCGTCTTTTGTAACTCTTGTTCTAAGGAATATCTAAAGTTTGTTATGAGATTATCAGTTAGTTTGGCACTCACTGGGTCTTCTAGAGTTTTTATTAAGCTGCTATAAACTCTTTGAGACATATCTTTAGTTAAATTTTCTGTAATTTGGGTGGGTAATTGACTCAAGCCAGGTATATTTTGTATTTGTTGATATATTGGAGATTCGTTAAGAGTACTTTCAATAGTGTGACGCACTAAAGCTTCTAAATCCGGTTGGACTTGAGGTAAAACATCATAAACACTGATGTTGAATAAGCGAGTAGCTATAGCTTCTATTTCGTTAGCGTTATTTACCTGAACATAAGGACGGCGCGTTTCAGGATGAAATAACCAACGTGCTAAATCACCCCGACGAATCGCATCTTGCATTTGGTCAATTATTTGAATCCCTACCATTTCAGTGAGTTCCCCAGCAAAACTAACCGCAAAATCATGGTTCAATTGCGCTCGTAGTAGTTCAAGATTTAATAAATGAGCTTGGTAAAGACGAATAATGACTGGAATAACGCGCAACCATCGCCAGAAGGGAAGTAACAAAAATAAATCGTACCAACGCCGTAGCATAGCTTCTAGCCAGTTCAAGTTGGGATTGCGGCGACTGATATAAAAAGTACGCGACAGATATTCTAGGGCAAAAATAATGACAAACGGTAAATCAATCAGCCAGAAAAAATTGACAAAGTTACCGACTTTGTCAATACCTCTATAGTAATTAGTTTCAATGAGAGGTCGAATTTGAGAATCGAAAAAATTGATTTCTGATTGCCAACGCTGCTGCGACAGATAAGTTTGACTCCAAAAAGTGGCAAAGGCAGCCCTAGCAGATTGTTCATGAGTACGCAAGCGTATTTCATTTTTGATTTTTGCTAAGGTACCACTTTTATTTGCAACGTCAAAAGGATTATCCTCAATTATTTGACTGCTGAGAACACGCAATTCACTAAGCAAACTTGCTGCTTGGGGTGACTGCAATCCAGTTTGCAAAACCTCTTCTTGCAATTCGTTTACCTTGTGGAGATAGTTTTGTGTCTCTGGATGGGGTTCAATGCCCTTAACTGGGTCATAGATTCGAGTTAAAGGTGGCAAGGCTTGCAAGTAAAAATCACGCAAAGCCACATAGGTCAAGTCAAAAAAGACTAGACTCAAGTTCATGAGTGTCAGGATGGCAATGCATCGTTCAAACCAGCGGTTACGACGCAGAGGTGTTCTTAGGACTACTGTTGATGTCATGTGAAAAAGTTGAGTTATTATTAGGCTTCTTGCAAAAGTAGATTGATGAATGTTTAGAACCACAGATGCACCCAGATAAATCATCTGTGTTAATCTGTGTGCATCTGTGGTTTCATTTTCATAAATTTGACTTCTGATAATACCAATTCTCTATGAAGGTACATATTATTTTTACCCCTCCTAACCTCCCCGATGCGTTGGGGAGGTGCCGCAGGCGGTGGGGTTCTTTCTATGCATCTTCATATGGAAACGGTATAAGAGGTTTATTATTCAAAATCAAAAGATAGTAATTCTAAATGGCTCGGATTTGAGATTAGCTCTTTTGCTACTAAGTAACCACCAATAGTCCAGGTTTGATATATCCTTGCTTCTTTGCCAATCAATCGACCGTTCTTACCATCGTAGTATTCTGGCCATTTATCCTCCATTAAACGAGTTTCAGCAATCTCAATAGCTTTGTGAGCAAGCTCTAGACGATTTGTTTTTTGAGCCGCAGCTGCTAGTAGCCAGAGTAAAACTGGCCAATTACCACCATTATGATACGACCAAGGGATATTTTTTGGATCGCATCCTGTGACGATTCTCCACTCCATACCTTCGAGTGCTAGAAAACAAATTTTCATGGGCATATATCCCACCAAATCACTCCAGCGTTGCTCAATTAAATTCATAATGCTCTGAGATTCCTGCTCGCTTGCCAGAGAGGTGATAATTGCCATCATATTCCCGACAGTGAAAAAGCGAAAATCCATACGCCCTGGTCCGAGATTACCTGCTAGATAACCGCCAGTGTCTGGAAGCCATTCAGTCAACCAAGTAGGAATTGAATTAGCTTGACACTCCCCTGGCTGAACAAATTTCGCTGTCGCTCATTTGTTCGTAAAGCCAGGGGATTCTGTAATCAACGTCGCAACTTGCTCTACCAGGTTTGCACCAAGTAGCGTATAGGTTCCGACTCCTACAGCGTTACTTCGGGATTGCCCAACACTCACGCTTGTTTTCCAAGATTCAGAATATTTATCGCTGCATTCACATCTCTTTGCAACTCACAGCCACAGGCACATTTATGGGTACGAGTTGAAAGAGATTTTTTCACAATTGTTCCGCAATTACTACATTCTTGAGAAGTCATTCTAGGATTGACAGCTACAACTGTGGTTCCAAATTTAGCAGCAAAATATTCCAACCAATGACGAAATAGTGTCCAAGCCACATCATTAATGGACTTGGCAAGACAGTAGTTTCGTACCATGCCTTTGACATTCAAGTTTTCATAGGCGACTAAAGCGTTAGCCTTGCATACGTTACGCGCAATTCTCTTTGCGTGTTCATTCCGTTGCCTACTTACTCTTAAATGCTTCTTGGCATATCTCTGTCTAGCTATTCGTCGTTGATTTTTATTTTTCTCCTTTTTATATATTTGACGTTGAGCGTGCTTAATAGATTTTTCGGCTTTCCTCAGAAACCTTGGATTTTCTTCATGATGACCATTGGAATCAGAGTAGAAATATTCTAAACCGACATCAATTCCTAACTCACCATCACCTGTTCTTTCTTCAGGTTTAACCTCGATATCAACTGCAAATTGGCAGTAATATCCATCAGCTTTCCGAACCAATAGAACCCGTTTTATGGACTTAACAGGATAGGTGTGAATATCCCATTTTCCTAACAACTTAACTTCCCCAATACCTTTTTTATCGGTAAAAGTGATACGTCGCTTTGTAGGATGTAGTGACCATCCTGAAGTTTTGTATTCAACTGAACGATTATCTTTTTGAAATCTTGGCAAACCTTTTTTGCCTGGTTTTTTAGACTTGCAATTGTCGTAGAATCTGGCAATAGACAGCCATGCTCTTTCAGTTGCAGCCTGACAAGCCATTGAATTCAAATGTTTAACAAATCCAAACTCTTTACGCAGTGCTGTTGAATAGTTGTTCAAAGCAATCTTGTCTATTTTTTGTTCTTTCGGTGCATCCATCCAGTAACGAATAGCTTTATTTCTAATAAACTGAGTCGTCCTGACAGCTTCATTAATAGCTCGATACTGTTGTTGCTTACCTTTCACTTTGTACTCTAGTACTAGCACTGCGTTATCACCTCCTTATTGTTTATTGCTTATGTATAAAATACAATATTTTTAAACAAAAGAACAAGAGCTAATTGTAAAGATATGACAAATTTTGAACCCGATGAGTACAGGCATGAAGGTAATGCTGTATCTCTTCTTAACTATCACTTTGTATGGATACCAAAGCGTAGAAAGAAAGTGTTAGTAGGTGCTATTGCTGAAAGACTACAACAGATTATTTGCGAAGTATGTCACGAAAATAGGTGGAAAATTATAGCTATGGAAATTATGCCTGATCATGTACATTTATTTGTAAATGCAAAACCATGCGACGACCCTAGTAAAATCATCCGGTTGATTAAAGGTCGTGCATCATCATATTTAAGAAAAGAGTTCCCAGAATTGCTTAAGCTTCCTACTTTGTAGACGCCGAGTTATTTTGTTAGTACTGCTGGTAATATTTCTACTGAAGCGGTCAAAAATTATATTGCACAGCAACGAGAATAACGTCACAGTAGGCTTTAGCCTACGTCGTGGTTTTCATCCCCGGCTTAAAAGCACGGGGTTTTCAACCTACCCTTTATAACAAGATACGCCCCTATCCAAGATGCCCCTATGACCACAGGATTTTTTATCAACAAACTTCTCACTGGCGCGTACCTCCTAACTTTGCCGTTGTGATGAAACTTGCGCTCGCCTGTTGACTTCTGACCAGTTGACAACATTCCACCAATTCTCTAAATACTCAGCGCGGCGGTTCTGGTATCTAAGGTAATATGCGTGTTCCCACACGTCATTACCCATAATTGGATACAAACCTTCCATAATTGGGCTGTCTTGATTTGGTGTTGTTGTAATTTGCAGTTGTCCTTGGGGGTTACGTACTAACCAAACCCAACCACTACCGAAACGATCGCCTCCCGCTTCATCAAACTGTTTCTTAAATGCATCAAAACTACCAAAGGTCTGATTGATTTCTGTGGCGATCGCCCCCGTTGGTTGCCCACCTCCCTGAGGGCTCATAATTTGCCAGAAAATCGTGTGGTTAAGGTGCCCGCCACCGTTATTGCGTACCGTTGTCCGAATGTCTTCAGGTACGCTGTCTAGGTCGCGCAGCAAAGCTTCAACGCTTCTGTTCTGCAAGTCAGGATGCTCTTTCAAAGCCTCGTTGAGGTTGTTGACATATGCTGCATGATGCCTGTCATGATGCAGTTTCATGGTTTCTGCATCAATCGCTTTGCCTAGTGCGCCATAGTCATATGGCAATGGTGGTAGCTGTGCGGGGGAAGCACTCAAGCCCTTGTCAAGATAGGCTACGGGGGAAGAAGTAGCGGGGGTTTGTGTCACTACAGGTGTCGCTGTGGGAGTCTCTGCGGGAGATGGTGACTCTGCTACTGGTGTTGGTTGACAAGAAGCTAACAGGATAAACAGAGCGGTTCCCATTAGTAAATAGCTGATTCGTTGTCGCAAAAATTTTCTCATGAACTCTAACTTCTAAGGGAATATTGTCTACAAATCTTATGCTTTTTATCATTAGACATCTAGGAATGCTTCTCTATTCTTTGTTGATTAAGCAATTGGTGCCACAAGTCTCAAGAGGATGGAGTTAATAATTGCCAAAGCAATTGAACCAATTAGAGCGCTCCAAATCCCCCACCGTAAGCTAAATCCTGGTACTAAATACGCAGCTAAAGCAAAGATGATTGCATTCAAAATAAAGAAGAATAAACCCAAAGTAACGATAATAAAGGGAAAGGTAAAAAAGGTCAAAATGGGAAGCAGAATAGCATTCAAAATTCCGAAAACTGCAGCAGAAATCAATGCTTTGCCAAAACCGTCAATTTGCACTCCAATTGGCAATCTAGCAATAATCAAAAAACTGACAGCAGTGACTAGCCAAGTCCAAATCAGTCCAGCCATAATAAAAACTCCCTATTGGCAATAAGCTTTTGTGGGTACATTATTAAAGGTAATAAAGAGTCAAGAGCCAAGAGCTAACTTTAATCACTCTAGACTTTTGACTCTCAAGGAGTGACCAATTGTTTTCTATTTTGAGTATCGACGATAAATGTGAATAGAAAGTGACAGCAACGAGGACACGGAGAATATCTCAACCTCTGCGCGTCAGATACGTATCATGGTTTCCGCCGCGTTTTATGCTACTTACTTTCACCGATATATGACACTTATATGGCACTCAATAAATTACGCCGTTGGTATCGTCTATAAACAATAGCAAACCATCGGGTGCGATCGCCCGCAAGGGCTCGGCTCCCTTTGGGAGCATCGCCTATGGGGGGCACTTCGTGCCAATGCCCAAAGCGCGCGCACTCGCGTTCGTGCGCAGCGCACTCACTGCCCGAACGCGAGTGCGTGTCCGCAGGACTTACGCCGCAGGCGTGCCCACGGTGAGGGACATAGGGCGATCGCCCACTTCTAGATCAACTCTTTAAAATGAAAAATAAATCATGTACCTTGGGGCATAGAACAAATTAGATACTTATAAAAGTTAACAAAAAGTGAATGTCTTCATAAAAATATTTTTCATAATTAAAAGTAAACATCTTTTATAGAAGATTAGATTAAGAAACGCTTTACACAACCTACTATAGTTAAGAATGGCTGAGTGTAATTTTCAGACATCTACTTAAATTCGGAATTATCCGGGGTTTCGCGCCTAACTTCCTCTATTTGACCAACTTGAAAAATCAAAATGAAGGGCTGACCCATTTCTTTTTTTAAAAATTCTTCTAAAAGCATCACTTGTCTTGGTGTGACAGGTTCCCTAGTGCGAACATTCAAACGGACTTCCGGCGGATTGGTTAACCAATTCACATCACTATCTAGTAATATCACTCGTTGAAAGGTAATAGTTCGATTTAGTAGAGCTCTTTTTAGACTGGCTTCAAGCCGGGCTTGCCTAACCAGCTGGAAAAAGCTAACTCCTAAAGGAATGAGAAGTACCGCTGTAAATGCTAGTGTCCAACCTAGAGCTTTACGCGCACGGTGCAGTGGAGTACAACCGGTGAGCAAAAAAGTCAGCATACAAGAAAGGGTAATTCCCAGCAAATTTGTCAGATAAAGTAAGGTTGCACCAATACTGAGCGACCAATTTGCTTGTGATAAACCCAAACCCACAACACATATCGGTGGCATAAGAGCAACAGCAATGGCAGTACCAGCCAGAGAACCTGAAATTTTTGGCTTAACTTTAGCAAAACCACTAATTCCTCCAGCTGCCACTGCAATTCCTAAGTCTAGTAAATTAGGTTTAGAACGGCTAATAATTTCGCTGCCAAATTCTGGAAGCCCTACAAAATAACCAACTAACAAAGCTAAAGTGATTGCCAAGGCTGTTCCTACTACAATTGCACTTAAACCTTTGCGGAAGAGAACAACATCGCCTTCTAAAGCTCCAAATGCTAACCCTCGAATTGGTAACATCAAAGGAGCAACTATCATAGCACCGATAATGACAGCGGCACTATTAGAAAGTAATCCTAAGGTGGCAATGACACACGAGCCTAAAATCAACACGACATAATTTATATCTATAGTTGATTCTTCTAAGAGTCCGCTTCGTATTTCCTCTATTTCATGCGGCGCAACTCTTTTGTTTTTTAAATTATTGAAACGATGGCGAATATTATTGATGTTTCGCAAAATACTATCCCTCATTCACGAAAAAGCCTGTAGACGAAAATTGAGGAATTATGTTGCAACCCCTCTATCGATTCCCTCAAAACTCTTGTTGTTTTTTGGGTATTTATTCATATTTTGAAATTTTCTCCATCTAGCCAGAGTTATAACATTAAAATGATTGAATTTTCTTGACAAGAGCCAAAGCAGATCATGCCATAACAAACTGGATAAAAGTTATGCTGCGTTAGAAAAATTTGTGTATTGCTGCAATATATGACTGACCTTAGGCAGAAATTATTTTTAAAATTTTCTATTAATATAAGCACCATCTCCCTAGGAAAAAGGTGTAATGAATTTTCAGGAATCAGTATCAGCAGTATGGGTAAAACTTCAGAAAATGCTAGATAGTTTCATCATCATGCTGCCTAATATTGTATTGGCATTGCTCGTCTTTGCGTTATTTTGGTTCGCGGGTAGGATAGTTCGGTTTGCTGTCAGACGCCTAACTCGAAGGTATCGCCATGCACGTAATCTGGGGCTGATTCTCGGACGTTTGGCGCAGGGGGCTATCATCTTACTGGGTTTATTTATAGCTTTATCGATTGTCCTTCCAACATTCCAAGCAGGAGATTTAGTTCAACTCTTAGGTATCAGTGGTGTAGCAATTGGTTTTGCCTTCCGTGACATTTTGCAAAACTTTTTGGCTGGTATCCTAATTCTTTTAACTGAACCGTTCCAAATCGATGACCAAATTATCTTTAAAACCTTTGAGGGAACGGTAGAAAACATTCAGACACGTGCTACAACAATCAGAACATACGATGGTCGCCGCATCGTAATTCCCAATGCGGAACTATTTACAAATTCGGTCACTGTGAATACTGCCTTTGAGAACCGCCGCTTGGAGTATGATGTTGGCATTGGTTACGGCGACAATATTGAACGGGCAAAGGAGTTGATTCTCCAAGCAATGCATAGTGTAGATGTGGTCTTGAAAGACCCCGCTCCTGACGTGCTGGTGATGGAACTTGCTGAAAGTACAGTCAATATCCGTGCCCGGTGGTGGATTGCTCCCCCGCGACGGGCAGATAGTCTCGACTCACGGGATCAGGTTCTGACTGCTATCAAAAATAAGCTGACAGCCAACGGCATTGACTTGCCCTTCCCAACGACACAAATTTTGTTCCACGATCAGACAGAAGAAACAGATGGGAATCGCTCACGTCAGCGTGAAGGATGGCCCGCAGGATCGGGTGAAGTGCCAAAACCAGTAAGAATCAGTGATGCTCTTATGAAGCTTGCCGATATGCGAGCACAAAGAGACAATGGGAAAGCAGAAGGTAACGGTAATGCTCGCAAATTGGAATAAGAAGACTTGGTTTCCAAACTCCCGCGAGGTTTTTATGAGTCGCTTTCGTCGCTTTCGCATTATTATCATCATTTCTGCCATTGCTTTGATGGTTGTATTGACATGGTTTTCAACGAGTCAAATGTCAGTACAAGCGCAAGGGCGACCGACATCTGTGATTACACTGGATGGTCGTCGGCTATTTGAAGTCAGTGAATCTGGGCAATTTAGCGCTGAAAATCGCGCGGCTGATGCCAAATTGATTTTAAAGGCAGCAATCCGCTCGACTGAACCAGCAAAGGTGGAGATTGTAGAAAGTAATGAATTACCCGTGATTCAGGTAAATGGTCGTCACTTGCTAACGGTAACCCAACAAGACACTCCTCCTGGTAGAACAAAGCAGGAACAGGCTCAAATCTGGGTGCAACAAATCACTGAGGCTATTTCGCAAGGTCAACAAGAACGAAGGTTAAGTTATCTATGGAAAGCGATATTATTTGCAGTTTTATCCGTGTTGGGTGCAGTTGCTCTCCATCTAGTTTTGGGTCGGATTTGGCGCTCTTGGCTACGCAGACTCGTTCCTAGGGAAGCGAATGACCCTGATACGGGAGCGCAACCTAAGGGTATTGAATTATTTCTACAATTGACGCTCTCCTTAGTGCGTGCTGGATTATGGTTAGGAACGCTTATTTACATTACAGACTTATTTCCGTTAACGCGCGAGTGGAGTCAGGGCATTGCTAATATTCTTTGGATGAGTCTGACATCACCAGTCATTTCTCTAGGGGAAAAGTCTTATTCAGTCATCAATATCATTATCCTAATTGCCCTATTTTTTGGATTAGTGGCTGTTGCAGGAGCAGTTACGAATTTATTGCGATCGCGTATATTACGCATTACTAGTGTTAGCCGAGGTGTTCAAGAATCCATAGCCGTTATTATCAACTACAGTTTAATATTTATTGGTACAGTCGTTCTGTTGCAAGTTTGGGGCTTGGACATCAGTTCCCTGGCAATAGTAGCGAGTGTTTTGGGTGTGGCAATTGGGTTTGGCTTGCAGGGAATTGCCAAGGAATTGGTGAGCGGTTTAGTCATCACCTTTGAGCGCTCTATCGAAATCGGGGACTTTGTGCAAATTGGGGAATTTATGGGAACGGTGGAGCGATTAACTGCCCGCAGCACTCATATCCGTACTTTAGATGACATAACGGTGATTGTGCCAAATTCTCGTTTATTAGATAAGGAGGTGGTGAATTGGAGCCATCGTAGCCCTGTGTCTCGGCTAGTATTACCCGTGCGTGTAGCTTATGGTTCAAGTTTGAGTACCGTGCGTTCTGCCCTGCTAGAGGCGGCAAAAGATAATCCTGATGTTTTAAAAAAACCAGCACCTAAAGTTTGGTTTAAAGCCTTTGATGAAGATTCTTTAAATTTTCAGTTATTAGTTTGGATCTCACAACCTCGCAAGCAGTTTCAAATCAAGAGCGACCTCTACTTTCAAATTGAAGAAATTCTGCGGCATCGTCATGTTCAGATTCCCTTTCCGCAACGCTCCCTCCATTTGCAGTCAGGAAGTCTTCCTTTGGAACTTTCACCCACGTTAGAAAAGTCTTTGTCTCAACTTTCTGAAGTTTTGACCGCTTGGCTGAAAAATCAGTCGCAAAGTGATAACTTGAATGGTTCGACGAAATCATCAAAGGAACGACACTGAAAAAATCAGTTCTTATTGCCTCAGATATTCTTACCCTTCGGGTATCTCCTATGGCAAGAAATTAGGTTCGGTGACTCGTTCATCCTGAGCAGCGACGGGAATTGATGATGTCATCGCAATCGTAACGGGAGCAATCAGAAGAGAGAATAATAGGATTCCCTGCACAATGATGTGTGCTAATTTATCGAAGTGTATCTTGATTCTTTTCTCAGTTCTGCCCATCGCTGTTCTAATACTTTAGTGACTGTCTTCACCTCTTGCTGATTCAATTTGGGTGTATATCAAAAAGCCTCTGCTAAGTGGCAGCTTTACCTGTTCTATGCTTCAAGACGTATCTATCAGCCTCTCAACAGAGGCTATTAGTTTAGTAGGCTCTGCGGGTAAACGTGTAGTAAAGCCACAGACCAATCATGGCTCCAATAACCGAGACGATAATGCCCCCGATGCTCAATCCTGCTGAGGTCAAGGCTAACGTTCCTGTGGTCAGCAAGGTGTACACGCTTCCACCAATGAAGGCACCAACAATTCCTAGGATCAGTGTTCCCAGAATACTGCCCCCCTGATGCCCGGGATAAATCATTTTCGCGATCGCACCTGCAATCACACCTAAGATGATCCAAGCAAGAATATTCATAAGTTTCCTCCATTAACAACATCTTTTGTTAAGCGCACTGAAAATCCAATCAGTAATACTAATTCTCTGTAACAAGGCGCTTAATAATTACCCCCGCCTTTGGCGTCCCCCCTTACCAAGGGGGGACTACAGGGGGGTCGAATTAAGCTCAACTTCATAGACAATTGGTATAACTCTGCCTGTTTTCGTCATCAAGCGAAAATTAGACTTCCTCTTCAAGCAAAACTGAATAAGTGCGTCCTTTTACCTGTTTATAGAATATCAATTAGTCGAGACGATTTTACTCTATCTGAAGTAACAAAAACTCTTTAAAAAATATGAGTAAAAAAACCTCTCAAAAACTACAATTAAATGACGCTTAGACGTTATTTATAATAACTAAAAATTAGGTATAGTAGCAATTAAAAACGAGAATTTGATTATAGGTTCAAAGGAATAGCACTATGAAAACCAAAGTTTACAGGACTTTTACAGCGTTCAAGTTATCGCAATTGAAAAAGCTGATAACTGCTCGATATCTGGAAGATTGCCTGAACTTTCTCCAAGGCATCACTCAGATTAAGAAGAATTCAGTTGTCAGAATGCAGAACTCAGCTTGGGCATCGCATAAATAAATTTAGGGGATTTAAATAAGGACGCCTTAAAACTTCATTCCAAACAAATCAAAGAAATAGAGAATCGCAAACCCCGTAAAGAAAATCCCCGACACAATCATGAAGATAAACGAGAATAAGCCAGGTTGCATGGTTTTAGGAAGTTGCTGCCGATTGACGAAAAGAGTCAAAAATACAACAACAGGGTTGTGGATGACGGTGACTATACCGCCCCAGGAAAGAATTTCTACCGGGTCACGCACTATAAAAAAGACAATGAGCGGTAAAATTGTTACTGCCCAAATTGCATAAGCATTCGTGAGCCATTTTCTATTTGTAAGGTTTGAGAATATCCACTGCTGAAGATTGTTGCCGTTGTTATCATGCTCTGCTTGCAAGTTTTGGATTTGCGGCTCGAACAAAATCAGCGTGCAATCAGCAAATAGTCTCCCCCAGGGGAATAAGATCGGATTTCTTTGCGTTCCCTGAGTCTTGGCATAGTTAAAGTTTCCAAGGAATCATTTTTTGCTTATCTGCTCAAAGTTGGAGAGCACATCTCACCCTCTTTTTGGAAGAGGTCTATTAAGGTCGTAAATACAACTGTGTAATGTAGTAGGTATCGCCAGCTCGCCAAACTCCCACACCCGTTTGTGTGAAAACGGGACGCAGAATATTCTCCCGATATTCTGGACTTTTCAACCAACTCTCCACCGCTACATTTCCTGGTTGCGAAATATTCGTCGGACTTTTGAACAAATTCTCACCCACAACCCAAAAGGGGACTCTCCCAACACGTACTCGTTGATTAGCGGTACTGCCATCTGCCCCGGTGTGGCTGAAGAAGTTTTTTTCAGCCATCTGCCAACTGTAGTTCCGGGCAAGCTGCGCTAGTGTTTCATTGTCTTGCAAAGGTCTCAGACCGTTTTGTTGACGCACTTGGTTGACGCGTTGTCGGACTGCTGCCTCAATTTCGGCGCTTTCGGAGGTTTGGGCAGGAACTGGGGGCGTAGGAGGTTTGCGTAATGGTATCTCAATTCTGGGCTTGGGTGGCAAATATGAAATCACTCGGTCACACCCCGTTACCAGGAGTGCGAATGCAGCCCCAAAAGCCCAAATTATCCCTTGTAATTGGGGTTGACACTTGTGCCTCAAATCAAAAGCAGGTAAGTCAATCCTCTGTTCTCGAACCGCCCGTTGGATCTTCATCTATTTCTACGTTCCTCTATTTAATTGCTGGCGTAAGCAATAGTACTGAGGAGAGAGTTTTCCGCCTGCCGTGAGTCCAGTCGGGTATGTTGCACTACAATAGGCACGTCCGATGTAATCACGCTAGCAAAATCAGTATCATGAGGGATCGGTTCCGGTTCTGTCAGGTTGTTGAAACGGATATGCTTTGTACGTCGGGCAGGAACTGTCAGTCGGTAGGGACCAACAGGTTCCTTGTCACTGTAAAAA
Organism: Scytonema sp. PCC 10023; assembly: GCF_963920835.1. Classification (NCBI taxonomy): domain Bacteria; kingdom Bacillati; phylum Cyanobacteriota; class Cyanophyceae; order Nostocales; family Scytonemataceae; genus Scytonema; species Scytonema sp. PCC 10023. Next base: position 38,034 of record NZ_CAWUDP010000047.1, on the reverse strand, counting down.
ATCGTAATTTCCACATGGGCATCAGAGTCGCCAGCATTGAGAATGCATACAGTTTCATGACTGGTGAACTGAGGTTCTGGACCGTTGCTGTAGGCGGGGATGTATCCTTCAGCAATTGCCCAAGCTTTACATCCAATTGACTGATTCATTGAAAATCTCCTGGTAAATATCGCACTTTTCTTTCTGATGGTTTTCGCCGTTGCCTCCAAGGAATAACTCTGCTTGCCAAGATACTGAAAGTACTGCCAGTAACTTCAGCAGTTGTTTGCTCCCTAGTATCATGCAAACTGCGTAAGCCATGTAAATCTAGAAAGCTGAAACCTACCTTCGAGAAGAAAGGAAGCAAACAGAACAGGAGGGTATCAGTTGTTTGGTTAATCCAACCAAAGCCACTTGGACCAATGATCCAAACAATGGGATAGCAAATCCAAAACGTTGTAAAGTAGGTGCACAGCTTGTCATAAAGTTCTGATAGTTGCCGCCCTTGACTTCTCGTTTTAGCGCGTAAGGGTCCCCAAATTCCCCATAGAATAATCAAAAAGGGAACGACACCATTGATGTACCACAGATATCTTACCCAAGGCACTGTGGATAGGTCAGCAACTAAGCCACTGGCAATCACAATCACCTGTGTACCCATCAGGGAAGCGATTAATATCCAGTCTTTTTTGGCAAGATAATGCATTGCGGTCAAGGACAGTGCCAACAGTAACAACGGTGTGGTCACAATCCAGTCAATGTAGCGAGCGAAATGGGTAATCTGACCAGCGACTGCAATCTTTCCCTGCTCTAAATCACCTTGTGGTAATACCATCGACAAGTAAGCTAATCCTGACCAGATAGGTATTAAGGTAGCAATCAGATACTCGTATTTAGGAACACCACGAGGATTTCTACTGAGCGACATAAAGTGAGTAGCACCAAGCGCCATACCTGCAATGTAGAGCCAATGAAAAATCTCCTGCCAATCCATACTCACCTCTAACCGAGTAAATTTACGTAAGCAGATAGGTACTTTTTTTCAGATTAAACAGTTGACGTTTTGAAATAGAAAGGATTTCTATTTCGTTATTTCTAACGTTAAAAATAAATGTGATTAAAAAGTGACAGCGATGAGCAAGAGTCCAACTTGAGCAAACGCCAACCAATGAGAAGTCAACACAATAGGGGGAGAGGGAGGACAGGGAGATGGTGGGATAAGAGGAAAAACCTTCGTGTCTCCTTGTCCCGGAGTCCTCGTATCCTCTTTTGATATGCTGAAACCTCTGTTGAATAGAATTGCTGCGTTGCTGTCACTTTCTATTCACATTTGTTTCGCACATTGGATGTAGATGAAAAATTTATGATTGTTTAACAATCAGTTGAGGAGCTTTAGTTCTGATTTTACCCTGACAGTGCTAGTGTCTTACATTTAACAACACGGCACTGATAAATGACTTTGAAGCAAGAGGTAAATGATATGCATATTAATCGAATTTTGAGACAATATGTAACCGAGGAAAGGAATTCTCTTCTTTCCAGTCTAAGCGAGACAAACTTGGTTAGAACAAGCTTGAGAGCAGAAAATTTGGATGGGGAACAACTAAGTGTAGAACATTTCAATGGGGCAATACCCTTCGATCCAGCAGTGCTTTTGGCTCCTATTTTCTTTCTAGCAATGGCTGGACTCGTTATTTTTCATAAGCGAAAGCTCTCACGTCAAGTTCATACACATCAAGTTCATAGGCTAAATAGTTTACATAAACTTCCTTGTCAAAAATGTCGTTTTTTTTCAAACAACAATTATCTCAAATGTACGGTACACCCTTCCACTGTTCTAACAAAAGAAGCAATCAATTGCCGCGACTATCATCCCCTAAATAAAAAAAGTATTCGCTTTTCTAGGATTTACGGTAATAAGCAAAACTAATTTGTTTGCAAAAATTCGCTGGTCTAACGAGTAGATTTTTCATAAGGTTGTCCAGTGTTTTCCAGTTGTAATGAAGAGGAAGTTTGCACCAAACTAGTTTTGAAAGAAAGCTGGTTGCTGTCACTTTTTATTCACAATTGTTGCTCATACTCAAGACATCAGTATCCAGGAGCGATTGCGCAAAGCACAGACGCCGGCGTATCGCTCGCCTTACCAATCGGAGTCGAACACATGTGAAACTTGGTCAATGGGTTGGCTTACTAGCCTTGATCGCTTCTGTATATATCCTTTGGCAGATTAAACAACTGATTTTGCTTTTGTTTACGGCGGTAGTCTTAGCAACCGCTTTAAATCAATTGGTTCTACAATTACAAAAATTACGCATCAAGCGTTCTTGGGCTGTTTTGCTAAGTATCTTTATATTACTAGCATTTTTCATTGGCTTTTTCTGGCTGATAGTACCTCCTTTTACGGCTCAGTTTCGAGATCTTATAGCACTTCTACCTACAGGTATATCACGGATTCAAGATTGGATAAATTATCTAGAAAACCGCTTTGGAGGAGAGTACCTAGATTTACCCAACATTAATAACTTAGTTCAACAAATCCAACCTTTCGCAATGCAGTTATTTGAGAGGTCTGTTAACTTATTAACGACTTCTATTACCGCTTCTTTAGAATTTTTATTTGTGGTAATATTAACACTTATGCTGTTGGCAGACCCTCAGCCCTATCGCAAATCATTTATACGATTATTTCCCTCGTTTTACCGCAAACGAGTTGACGAAATTCTTTCGCGCTGTGCAACTGCTTTGGGAAGTTGGACAGTAGGGGCTTTGATTGAAATGGTTTTTATTGCTGCTTTAAGTGGAATTGGTTTGTGGATTTTGCAAGTGCCACTGGCATTAGCCCATGCTGTTTTGGCAGGCTTACTCAATTTTATTCCCAATATTGGACCGACTTTGAGTGTAGTATTTCCAATGGCGATCGCTCTGCTAGATCAACCTTGGAAAGCTGGAGTCGTTTTAATTCTGTATATCGTTATTCAGAATATTGAGAGTTATTGGTTAACTCCTACCATCATGGCAAAACAGGTAGCGTTATTACCCGCTGTCACCCTAACTGCACAAATATTTTTTGCCACTTTTTTTGGAGCCTTGGGGTTATTAATGGCGATACCATTGGCTGTGATTGCTAAAACTTGGTTAGAAGAAGTTTTATTTAAAGATGTTTTGGACAAATGGCATAATGCTTCTTTGTAAAAACTCTCTTAAATTGAATCATTCTTGACTATTGCTCTATTTTCAATTTATCACTTTCAAGAAAATAATTATCATACAATCAATAACAGTTATAAGCCTGGTGTATATTGAATCATCAAAGGTGTCAATTTTATCCAGAAAAATTATTCGTTATTGTACCGATTCTCGTTTGCTAGAAACTCTGTGAAATGAAATGACTAAATTGTTGTCACTTTCTAATCACATTTGTCTCTCAAACTAGATGTATATTATTTCACGATACTGTACAACCAGTATAGGAGCAGACTTGCTTACCTACCCTATAAGAGTGAGGACGCATACATAGGCGTGCCTCTACAAAAACTAAACTTATCCCGCGTTCTCAGCAGCCTTTGCCATATTGGAGGCAGTTTGCAGGAAAATAATAATTATAAACGTGGTGATTGAACTTTGGAGGTTATAGTGAGTTTTAGAAAAATTTTGGTTGCTGTTGACGCATCACCTCAAGCACAAGTGGTGTTTGAGCAAGCTTTAGAGTTAGCTAAAAAAGAGTCAGCTAGCTTAATGTTATTCCACGGCATTGAGATAGCAGCAAAACTCACGTACCTAACAGAATTAGAGGTGAAAACACAACAAGCCCAAGGATTACTACAGATATACCAACAAAAGGCGAAAGACCAAGGAATTTCGGCAGAAGCCAACTACCGGGCAGGGGAAGCAGGGAAATGTATTTGCAATTTAGCACAAAGTTGGAAGGCGGATTTAATTGTGATTGGTCGTAGAGGCTATAAAGGACTAACAGAAGTTTTATTGGGTAGCATCAGCAATCATGTCGTTCACCATGCTCCTTGTTCAGTTTTAGTTGTTCAAGGTGAGCCTTTGGCCAGCTAGATGTAGAGCCTATTCCTCTGTCAAGAAATACTTGAGAGCCACAGAGGAATAAGGCACTCGCTAATCAAATAGAAACGCTATTGACCTTATTTAGTTTCATTGTAGGGACTAACCTGCATTTCTGCTCTATATGACCGAGGACGTACACACAGCTGTACCCCAACCAAAATTCAAATTATCCCGCGTTGTTAACAACGCCTTAATTGTTAGTTTGCCCTGTCAGGGAATTTTATTGGAGCGAACAACATGACAGCATCACTTACAAATGAATTGTCAGAACATCAATGGCATAATCTGGCTGAGCAGGAAGTTGCTCGGCGTTTAGACACAAATTTAGACACAGGTTTAACCGCTGCTCTTGTGACAAAAAGACGGGAGCGTTTTGGTTCTAACGAACTCAAGAGTAAACCTGGAAAAAGTCCGTTGGTGCGGTTTTTCTTGCAATTTAACCAACCGCTGCTGTATATCTTGCTGATAGCAGGTGCAATCAAGGCGTTGCTAGGGCAGTGGGTGAATGCTTGGGTGATTTGGGGTGTCACTCTGATTAACGCTATTATTGGTTTTGTTCAAGAATCTAAAGCTGAAAGTGCGATCGCAGCCTTAGCTTCCTCAGTTCAAACAAACGCAACTATCCTCCGCGACGCTAAAAAGATGCAAGTTCCTTCCACCGAGTTAGTACCGGGGGATGTGGTGCTTCTCACGTCTGGAGACAAGGTACCAGCCGATTTGCGTCTTGTGCAAGTACGAAATCTGCAAGTCAATGAATCAGCCCTAACTGGGGAATCTATCGCCATTGAAAAAAACACGCGATCGCTTAACCCAGATGCACCATTAGCAGAACGCACCAACATGGCTTATGCTGGTAGCTTTGTGACGTTTGGCACTGGCAGGGGTATTGTTGTTGCTATTGGAGAGGGAACAGAAACTGGGCGCATATCCCAACTTATAGAGCAAGGAACCAGCCTGAAAACCCCATTAACCCGCAAATTCGACAAATTTAGCCGCACTTTGCTGTACATCATTTTGGGGATAGCGGCGCTTCTGTTTGCAGTCGGGCTAGGATATGGCTACTCTTGGGGAGAAATGTTTGAAGCTGCCGTCGCCTTTGCTGTCAGTGCCATTCCTGAAGGATTACCAGCTGTAGTTACAGTCACGTTGGCGATAGGTGTTTCCCGGATGGCACGCCGTCACGCAATTGTTCGCAAGTTACCAGCGGTGGAAACCCTCGGCGGTGCTACAGTTATCTGCTCTGATAAAACTGGCACCCTAACTGAAAACCAAATGACGGTACAAGCAATTTATGCAGGTGATAAATATTATACAGTTACTGGTGTGGGCTATGCTCCACAGGGAGAAATTTTGCTAGATGAAAAGCCAGTGAATTGGAATAATTCTCCTGCCCTTAAGGAATGTCTCAAAGCTGGATTGTTATGTAATGATTCGCACTTGGAAAAAAAAGATGAGCAATGGCTAGTTGTTGGCGATCCAACAGAGGGAGCGTTGATAACTGTTGCCAATAAAGTTTTACTAACCCGTAGCGGCTTAGAAGAGGAAATGCCCAGGCTGGATGTCATTCCATTTGAGTCTGAGTTTCAGTACATGGCAACTTTGCATGAAACTTTGTCATTAGCAAGTGACACTAGACACAAAACTATCTACGTTAAGGGTTCGGTAGAGGCTATTCTCAATCGTTGTCAGCTTCGGTTGGATGCTGAGGGAAACCTTAGCCCTGTGGAAGCAGAAACTGTGCATCAGGAAGTTGATGCAATGGCGAATCTTGGTTTACGGGTGCTAGCTTTTGCGAAGAAATCTGTGTCAGAGACTCAAGACACGCTGGATCATGCAGACATCGAACAGGATTTGATTTTCTTAGGGCTGCAAGGGATGATTGATCCGCCCCGAAAAGAAGCAATAAAAGCTGTGGAAGCCTGTCAAGAAGCTGGGATTCAGGTAAAAATGATTACGGGCGATCATGCTGTGACAGCAGCTGCCATTGCTTCTCAAATGGGCTTTAATCAAAATGGCGAAGTTCTTGCCTTCACAGGGCGTGAACTTGCTCAAATGGAGAAACAAGAACTTGCCACAGCAATAGAAGATGGGGTTGTGTTTGCCCGTGTCGCACCAGAACAGAAACTCCGTATCGTTGAAGCACTACAGTCTAAAGGCGAAGTCGTTGCTATGACGGGGGATGGTGTTAACGATGCACCCGCCCTCAGACAAGCGGATATTGGTATTGCAATGGGGGGTGCTGGAACTGAAGTGGCGAAAGAAGCCTCGGATATGATTTTGACAGATGATAACTTCGCCTCGATAGAAGCTGCGGTGGAGGAAGGGCGAACGGTTTATCGGAATTTACTTAAGGCGATCGCCTTCATTCTCCCAGTAAATGGTGGCGAATCGATGACGATTTTGATTAGTGTATTGCTTGCTAGAGACTTACCAATTTTGTCTTTACAAGTTCTGTGGCTAAATATGGTGAATTCTATCGCCATGACTGTACCATTAGCCTTTGAGCCGAAGTCTCTTGGGGTGATGCGACAACCTCCACGTAAACCCAATCAACCCTTGCTCTCCAAAAGTTTAGTACAGCGCATCTTGGCAATTTCTGCCTTTAACTGGATTTTAATTTTTGGTGTCTTTGAATGGATGCGACAAACTACAGGAAATATCGATTTAGCGCGCACAATGGCAATCCAGGCTTTAGTCGCAGGGAGAATTTTTTATCTTTTAAGTATTAGTCAATTAGGAAGTGCTGTTATCGATAAACTCCGTGGCATCAGACAGACGATTAGCGATGCCCCAGCGATTGTCATTGGAATTGTTTGCACTATAATTTTGCAAGTAATTTTCAGTCAGTGGAACTTAATGAATAACTTATTTTCCACTGCACCACTGAACTTGAATCAATGGTTGTTTTGTGTGCTTGTGGGCTTACCCATGATTGCAGTATCCGCCTTAGTCAATCGTTTCGATCCTCCCAACTGATCCAGTTGTCTACAAAACTCGCAAGCTTGCGAGTTGCCAGGTTTACTGGTCACTGTTTAACTAGTGTTTAAAATGCTCACCAAGTTACTTAACCACCATTATTGAGCATTTTGGTTACTGCTAGCAGCGCGAACAACATACTGATTGGCGGGTGAATTGTCAGCAAGTGGTTCTATTTTTCCCTGGGCAACTAATGTTTGATAAATTAAAGCTGCAATCTCCCCACGAGAAGCAGATTTCCTTGGATTAAGAACTTTTGAATTTGGATAGTTGACCACTATATTTGCTTTGGTTGCTGCTGCTACATCTCCAACCGCATATTGCGGAATCTTATTGGCATCTGCGTAAGTGTTGGTGATAATAAATGATGCAGGACGATTAAGATTCACAGCCTGTTTATCAGTTGTTGAAGGAGTCACAGCAGTAGGAGGTGCAGCCTGGGCTTTTGGTATTAATAAAGGCTGCATCAAACTAGTCATTGCAAGCGGCAAGAATATACGTCTTTTTGCGGCTTTTGGTTTGGGTTGTTGGGCGACAGTTCTCTGGGTGACTGTGGGTACAGTAACCGCTGGTGTACCAGTAGTTAGATCCAAACCTCTGCTCAAAGCAACTATTGCCTCAACCTTGGAAACGGGTTGATTGGGACGAAAGTAACCACCAGGATAACCCGCCATAAATCCTTGTTGATACGCTGACTCAATGGGACGAGTAGCCCAATAGCCAGCAGGAATGTCTTTATATACAGCACCACTTTCTACTTGGCGAATTGGCGGTTGGTCAAAAGCCTTGCGAATGATTGCTGCGAACTCATCCCGGTCTACTGGCTGTTCTGGTCGGAATGTACCATCAGGATATCCAGTCACAATATTTCTTGCAGCCAAACCCCGAATAAATGGCTGTGCCCAGTAGTTAGATTTCACATCACTAAAGGTAGTCACAGAAGGTTGAGCATAACTTTCCAACGCTCCAACTGCAAGCACTGTCAAATTTAAAGTTAGTAAAGATACACCTGCTGATGCTAACTGAAGCAACCGAGTCATTATCAATGCCTCCTATTTTTCTAATCATTCAATAGTGGTTAAAAAATAGTGGAAATCTCGTGGAGAAATTCCTATTATCTGCCAAAATCCTACTTGAGATTGAATGTAGCTATACCTAAAGGTATAGCTAACGTATCACTGAAGAAAACAAAAACTATCAATGCTTAATAAACGCTTTGAAATCCTGAAGCACTTCCGAATATGCCTATCAATTCTCGCTTTTAAATGAAATAATTTTATTTTTTTTATTTCAAACACAACACTTTATTAGTGACATCCATCTTCAGATAAAAATCTTCTATCTAAGCAAGAAAAATATCAAAAACTGGAAACTGGGTTAGAAGGGGAGGATTATAGCTGAGTCCTCCACGACTTTTCCACTATTTAGATTTAATCTAAATCTAAAACAAGTTTGGTCATACATTCAGCTGCAACTATTGACTGAATATATCTTGTGACTTAATTTCTCAATAGAGTTATTTAGGGAGTATCCCAAATGTGTAAATTTATTGTCATGCTGAATGGAGTGAAGCGGAATGAAGCATCTTTAAAATTAACGAGATACTGCGATTCTTCGCTCCACTTCGTTTCGCTCAGAATGACAATTATGTTTTTGCAAAATTGGGATGCTCCCGTTATTTATCTCTAAGAAAATTTCTTGACAGAATCAATCGATGTCAGTAACAGGGATGAAAAATGAAGGATAAAAAGTGAAAAACAAATACACTTTGCACACTTCATACTTCATACTTCACACTTCATACTTTTTTAGTCATATGTAAAAGATTACCCTACTTTTTCCAGGAGGATATTTTCATGTGTAGTTTATTTCGTTGGTCATCAGCAAACTCCGTATTGCTAGCCCTTGGAGTAGCAAGTGCTACAGTCACTCCTCTGATGATTTCCGAGACCGCTTCAGCTCAAGTTCCTGTTCCAACGACAACTCCAGGTCAAACTCCAAACACAACGACAGCCACTACCTTTTCTGATGTTGGCGCTGATTACTGGGCGCGTCCATTTATTCAAGCTTTAGCTGAAAGAAACGTAATTACTGGCTTTCCTGATGGCACTTTTAGACCGAATCAACCTGTTGATCGTGCTGAATTTGCCGCAATGATTCAAAAAGCTTTTAACCAAACCTCTGTTCGGCAGTTAGGCGCAGGTGGATTTAAAGATGTTCCTGGTGACTACTGGGCAGCTTCTGCAATCCAGGAAGCTTACGAAACCGGATTTATGGCAGGCTATCCTGGGAACTTGTTCCTACCCAATCAGCAAATTGGCAAGGTGCAGGCAATTGTTGCTTTAACAAATGGTTTAGGTTTGAATGCTGACCGTACTGCATCAAGTAATATCAGTACCTATTATACAGATGTGAATGCTATCCCGAACTACGCCATCAATGAAGTGGCAGCAGCAACACAAGCTAATATTGTTGTCAACTATCCAGATGTCAGACAACTTAACCCCTTAGCGCCTCTAACTCGTGCAGAAGCTGCGGCACATTTGTATCAAGCCTTAGTCCGGCAGCAACAACTGCCACCCCTTGCAAACAATGTTGCGGCTACTCAATATATTGTCGGTAGAAACACTGGCGGCACTCAAACTTCCAACGACATTGTTTCCCTTGCTGCCTCTAGTAATTCCTTTACAACTCTGACTTCTTTATTGAAGACAGCAGGTTTAGCAGATATTCTCCAACAACCAGGTTCCTATACAGTTTTTGCTCCCACAGACCAGGCGTTTGCTGCTTTGCCTCAAGAAACTCTACAGCAGTTGCAGCAACCAGAGAATAGAGAAACCTTGATTAGGATTTTGAGATATCATGTCATTCCTGGTCAACTCACTGCTAGTGAACTGGCGGCTGGAGAACTCAAAACTTTTGAAGGTAGACCTGTTGATATTCAAATCGCTGCTGCGACTAATCAAGTTGCAGTAAACAATGCACAAGTCATTCAGCCAAACATCCAAGCAAGTAACGGTGTTATCCATGCGATTAACCAAGTCCTCATACCACCTGACGTTAAGCTTAGTCAGCAACCGCAAAATGGTGGAGTGAATACCAATGGTGTTGATATTGGTAGAAGAACTCGTGGTGGCAGAAGCTATATCGGGGTTGGTGGCAACATTGGTTTGGGCGGTGATTCAGCTTTAAGCGAAGGGAACTTTGCGGTTTTCAGCAAACTTGGGCTAACACGCAGCATATCAGCGCGACCATCAGCAGTGATTGGGGACGATCCCGTTGTTCTGGTTCCTATAACCTTTGACTTTTCCCAACAGTCAGCAAATCCCCTTGGAGAACAAACGTTTACTATAGCTCCTTACGTAGGTGCTGGCGTAGCGATTGAAACTAGCGACGACGCTGATGTTGGTTTACTGCTAACTGGTGGTGTAGATGTGCCTTTAGGTTCTCGATTTACGGCAACAGGATCTGTCAATGCAGCTTTTCTAGACGAAACGGATGTTGGGCTGATGATAGGAGTTGGCTACAACTTTTAACGGGTCGCGGAAGTCCCCACCCTCAATGTACTCATAGGGTGGGGATAGGGAGCGGGCGGTGATGAGGGCATCCCCGAACTAGACTGACTGTGAGTGAGTGAGTGAGGAAGCGGGATGTCTGAATAATCGCCAAATATTTCTTGATTTTGTCCGGAATCTGTCTAATTCAAGTGGTATAGTGTAATTGGTTGCTACCCACCCACACGGCTCATAACAAACGGTCACAGTAGCAGTAGTATGCGAACCCTCGTCTAAGAGCGTGAGAAAGGGGGAAAGATTCCGGTCACTGGTTCGCACGATTACGCTCTGCGGTAAAAGATAAGCCATACAGGAATGTACGAAAAAAGAATTCACTGCCTGCGGGAGGCGGGCGGCTGCGCGGGTTCTCCACGGGGAGATAAAGCTAGCAATACCAGAGACGCTGTGTAAGACTTGGATCGTCTTTAGTGACGAACATTCAGCAATGGATGTACCCAACAGAGCAATGGCGGTTGAGACGCGTTCGCGAAGCGTGCGCCTTAGCGCTTAGCCCATACTTCAAGCGAAGCTAAGTATGGGTACTTCACCAAAATATTTCCTTGGGGGGAGAGCCATCGCCTCAAAATGCGAGATTGTTAGCGGCAGGAGGGTGTATGCGTCAGTTAATTATCCAGGTGCCACAAGGGCATGGCAAAGCAGTTCTCGACATCGCTAATTCTCACAATGGCGCAAACCTTGCACAACTTGCAGCCAAGGGTAGTGATGAAGCGATTGACGTGGTAATTGTTCATGTTTCTAATCGAGAGGTTGAGGGGTTTTTGGAGCAGTTACAAGACCTGCCTAAAGTACATATCACGCTTATACCAACTGGCGTGATGGCTTTGCAACCACCTGCGTCAGAAGCACCGCAGCAGGTAGTGAATGTGGAGGAACGCAGCCCTATTGAGATTTTTCTCTCTGGTTTGCAAAGTGTTGGTTCTTGGCGGGGCTTTCTTGCTTATGCAGCAGTCGCAGGCTTCGTGGTCTGGATTGGCTTGTATACCAATACAGCTTATCTGCTGGTGGCTGCAATGTTGATTGCACCGTTTGCAGGTCCGGCAATGAATACTGCAATTGCCACCGCACGCGGCGATCGCCAACTCCTCGGGCGCAGTCTTTTGCGTTACTTTACGGCTTTAGCAGTCACAATTGCAACTGCTTGGTTACTTAGTCTGATACTGCGACAAGAAATTCCAACTAGTTTAATGCTAGAAAGCAGCCAGGTTTCAACTGTGGCAGTGCTTTTACCGTTGGCAGCCGGAGCAGCAGGGGCGCTTAATTTGGTTCAATCAGAGCGAAGTAGTTTGGTATCCGGGGCAGCAACCGGAATGTTAGTTGCCGCTTCTCTGGCTCCACCTGCGGGAATTGTAGGTATGGCAAGTGCCCTCGGCAGGTGGGACATGGTAATATCTGGGCTGTTCCTGCTGTTGCTGCAACTATGCGGCATCAATTTTTCCGCTTCCCTCTTGTTCCGACTGTACGGGCTATCTACTCAAGGAACCCGTTATCAGCGTGGGAAAAAATCGGTATTTCGTTCAGCCTTGGTGATGACCGTAATAGCACTCGCAGGTCTTTTGACCTGGCAGTTTTCTAATTCTCCCAATCTAGAACGCTCCAGCCGCGCCCAACGTGCCAATGCTGAAGTCCAGAAGGCTGTGAAGCAAGTCGGTTTTGCACAATTAGTTGAGTCGAATGTTCGCTTCACACGAGCCAATATTGAAGGACAAAACACCTTGTTGAGTGTAGTTTATGTCCAGCGCCTACCGGAAGTTACTGAGTCTAGTGAGGAAATTCGCGATCGCCTGACCCAAGCAATTCAAACTCATTTATTGAAACAGGGCTTCAACGTAACACCCCTAGTAGATGTCAACGTGCTTGAAACCCCTGCTAACAAACCATAAATGCAATTTATGAGTAACCCGAACTTGAGCGAAAAACAAGACCTGGAACGAGAGCGCAGTGAAGTATTGCAACAGCTAGAAGATTGGTTAGAAACCCCAATGGTAGTATTGGGCTTTGCGTGGCTTTTGTTATTCATCATCGAGCTCATCTGGGGGCTAAATCCTCTGCTGCAAGCTGTTAACACTACCATCTGGATTATTTTTATTTTGGATTTTCTGCTTAAAGTAGCGGTTGCTCCCCGTAAACTTTCCTATATCAAAAGCAACTGGCTAACGGCTTTCTCTCTCATGTTGCCAGCTCTACGTACTTTTCGGATTCTGCTGCTGGTAAGGGCATTACGAACAGCACGGGCTGTTCGAGGACTACGGCTGCTGGGGGTCATGACTCGTACCAATAGAGGAATGCGGGCTTTGGGAGCGAGTGTTAACCGTCGGGGTTTTAGTTACGTGGTGGCGTTGACGGCGATTGTTACTCTAGTAGGAGCAGCGGGGATGTATGCATTTGAAAACGAGGTTGCTGATGGTAGCTTGAACAACTATGGCACCGCCTTATGGTGGACGGCAATGCTAATAACGACAATGGGTTCTGAGTATTGGCCCAAAACTCCTGAAGGTCGGGTGCTTTGCTTTCTTTTGGCGCTGTATGCGTTTGCGGTGTTTGGCTACGTCACTGCTACCCTTGCAACGTTCTTTATTGGTCGTGATGCAGATGATGACAAAGCCGAGTTAGCAGGAGCAAAATCGATTGAAGCGCTTCATGCTGAGATTGCGGCATTACGGGCTGAGATGCAGGTATTGTTGCGTCAAAATTCAGAGCATTGAGAATTCATAATTGCAATCATTTTACTACACCTAAATATGAGTAAACTGGCTTTTGCTCCCTATCGTTGCCATCAAGTGCAATCTCAATAAGCAAAAAAGTTATATATGTATAAATTTACCTGAATGAGTCTATTATTAATTGATTTTTTGCAAAAGAGCTATTTTTCTTTGATAACACTAATCAACAGTTAACAAAGGAATTGAACCTTACTACTTTTTACTAACGACTGATAAACGAGGAAGGTTAATGAACACAGAAATATCTGCAGCTTGGAACAAGGTTGAGAACATGATTAACGGTTTCATGGTTCTGCTACCGAATATTGTTTTGGCGTTAATTGTCTTTGCCTTCTTTTTCTTTGTTGCTGGGAAAATTAAAGGACTGGTCAAGCGGTTGACTCGGAAGCACCGCCAGGCTAGAAATTTGGGATTGGTATTGGGACGGTTAGCACAGGGTGTGACAATTTTGATTGGTTTGTTTATCGCCCTGTCAATTGTAATTCCCTCATTTAAAGCAGGCGATTTGGTACAATTGCTAGGAATTAGCGGTGTGGCAATTGGTTTTGCTTTTCGTGATATTCTGCAAAACTTCTTAGCTGGCATTTTAATCCTCCTCACTGAGCCATTCCAAATTGATGACCAAATTGTTTTTAAAGACTTTGAGGGAACGGTAGAAAATATCCAAACAAGAGCGACGACAATTAGAACGTATGATGGTCGTCGAATTGTGATTCCCAACTCTGAGTTGTTCACTAATTCTGTCACAGTAAACACCGCCTTTGAGAGCCGCCGTCTAGAATATGATGTTGGCATCGGCTACGGCGATGACATCGACCAAGCAAAGCAGTTGATGCTGCAAGCAATCCACAGCGTAGACAGTGTATTGCAAGACCCAGCTCCTGAGGCACTGGTGATGGAACTTGCCGAAAGTACCGTCAACATCCGCGCCCGATGGTGGATCAAACCGCCACGACGGGCGGATGCTCTTGACTCGCGGGACAAGGTCATTTCTGCAATTAAGAAAAAGCTAGTTGAAAATGGTATTGACTTGCCCTTCCCGACACAGCAAATTCTGTTTCATGATCAGACAGAGGAAACAGATGGCGATCGCTCTCGTCAACGAGAAGGCTGGCCGGCTGGTAAAGGCGAAGTTCCTAAACCGCGCAGTATTAGCGGTTCGCTCAGAAAGCTAGCCCAAATCCGGGCGCAACGGGATGGCAATGGCAAGATAGATTCTCAACCTCATAACGACCACTCATGAAAAACGTCAAGTTGGGCAAGCTCTGGGATGAACTCCACTCTAGCTATTGGTTTATACCAACATTGATGGCAGTAGCAGCGATCGCTCTGGCGTTCACAATGCTAACGCTTGACCGCACAGGCAAAGCCGAAATTAATTATTGGTGGAGCTACACTGGTGGAGCGGATGGAGCGCGATCGCTACTGGGAGCTGTTGCAGGTTCGATGGTGAGCGTTTGCGCTACAGCCTTTTCAATTACAATTGTAGCGCTTCAGCTTGCTGCTTCCAGTTTTGGTCCCCGGCTACTGCGTAATTTTATGCAGGATACTGGCAATCAAATTGTCCTTGGCACCTTCATTGGTACGTTTATCTACTGCTTGCTCGTACTTCGGACTATTCATGGAGAGGGAGATGGATACAGTCTGTTTGTACCGCAGCTTTCGGTTACAGGCGGCACTTTACTTGCAATTATCAGCATTGGTGTATTGATTTATTTTATCCATCATGCTTCAACCATCATTCAGGCATCGTACGTAATTCAGAACGTTAGTACAGATTTAGATAGCGTCATCGAGCGGCTTTTCCCACAAAAAATTGGACGTGGTAAACCAGAACAGGACGTTACGTCGTCCATTCCAGTTTCTTTTGAGGAAGAAGCTTGCCCAATTCGAGCTAGTGGCACAGGTTATTTGCAAGCAATTGATGACGAAGAACTAATAAATATTGCTTGCAAGTATAATCTGCTAGTGCGCTTAGCGACTCGACCGGGAAAATTTGTGGTTAAAGGCAGCGATTTAGTTATGGTTTTTCCTGAGCAACGAGTGAATGCAAAACTTGTCAAACAAATCAATGATGCCTTTATTCTGGGCAGAGAACGTAATGAGCAACAAGATATAGAGTTTCCAATTGATCAATTAGTAGAAATTGCCATGCGTGCCCTCTCTCCGGGGATAAATGACCCATTTACGGCAACTCGCTGTATTGACCGACTCAACGCTGGACTATGCCATTTAGTTCAAAGAGATTTTCCTTCGCCCTACCGCTACGATAAAAATAACAAACTGCGTGTCATTGCCCAAGGACCCACTTTTCCAGAATTGGTTGACCGTGCCTTTAACCAAATTCGGCGCTATGGAAAGTCGGATGCAGCAGTAGTTAATCATTTGTTAGATGCCATAGCTACTATTGCCACCTACACAAATAATAACAAATACTGTGCAGCCCTCCAACATCATGCTGAGATGATTTTGCAAGATAGCTGTGAGGCACTCTCACAAGAACAAGACCGCAAAGATTTACAAGAACGGTATTATACAATCATTAAAGCTTTAGACTGCAACAGTGCTATTAACAATTGGGATTAACCAGAAAAAGAGCGTTTACAATTAATAGTTTCGTGTTTGTAATATTTCTGAACTTATGAAAAGTATAAATTGGAAAGGATATCGAGTTATTGCGTGGATGGGGGAGGCTATACTAACATTTTTCGTAGTAGTTGCAGCATTTCAAGGTAATTGGCAAAATGCCTTGTCGCTGACATTTTTCTTAATTATATCTTTTGCGTTTGTCATCCGCGATGATAAGTTACCCGCCTTGTTTGATTTCCTGTTTGTCCTTGCGGCGTTGCTGAATGCTTTGGGTTGGGTGTGGGGTTTATTTTATACGCCAGGACCGTATGACGAAATTGTTCACGCCTTTACTAGTTTTGCAATTGCTCTAGCACTGAGTTTTTTAGTTTACGGCTCAATGCTGGATATCTTTCGCCATCATAAAATTTTGTATTTACTCACAATCGCCAGTTTTGGGATTGCTATTGGTGCTTTATGGGAAGTGACCGAATGGTCTGCTGGCAAAATTCTCTCTACTGAAGTGATTGGAAGTTTAGATGATACCATTATGGACTTGGTGATGGACAGCTTGGGAGCGGGATTAGCAGCCTTGACTAGCCTTTGGGCATTGCAAGAATGGACAGGTCGCAATCCAAGGCTTGGAAATCAACAAGCTAGGTCGTACAGTCGAGATTGACTGTTATATTTCTTTGAGAATTGTGTAGTTTATACTGTCAGAAAATTTTTCCTTTTTTTCGTATTTTACCCATTATCTTCCTAACCTCAAAAGAAGAAATAAGTATTGCACAATCAAAAAAAATTAGCTATTTAATTATTTCTAAATCATTTCAAATGTGCAACACTCAATTGGTTAAAGAGTATGTTGAGGTTAAGTTGTTGAATCACAGTTAAGTTACTTAACTGCTTCTAGGAAAGAAGATATCTTCAAAAAGTGGAAAACTGGTGGAGTGTTGAGCAATGTTGCCAAATATTTACAGCAGTTTTCAATAGAGTAGACCATAAATTTAGCTTAAACGGCTAGAAGCCCCACATCCTACCCGCAGGGAGGTGTGGGATGAATAGCCGGACAAAAACGAGGTGTACCCCCGACCTATGTTGACCGTCGGTTAACGCGGGAGAGGGGTACCCTCGTTTTTGTCAATCTCCGGAATTTTTAACGAGTCAATCATCTCATCAATTACTTGAGTCATTGTCTTTTCTGTTAAAGCTGCATATAAGCGAAGTTTATTTAATCTTCTTTCAGATGTCCTAACTCTGATATATTTATCCTTCATATTGTTTCCTCGTTGCTTCCTCGTAATGTTATCATAGCTATAACAAGGCGGGGGTCTGACACGAAATTTTTTGCCATGCCGAGGGACTAAGCGACAAAAAATTGGCAGCCTTTGTTTGATTGATCTGTCTTCCAAGTCGGGTACTCGTTGTAATAAGGCTGCCAATTTTTCTAGCAGGATGCGACACCTTGTAATGTTTATCTGTGTTCCAAGACGGCTACTCGGAGTAATAGGGCTGGCAAAAAATTAGGGGACAATGCGTCGGAGGTGATTAAAGTGTTGAAGGCAGTTAAGGTCAGACTATACCCAACAAGTGAACAAGAAATAGCTCTAGCCAAGTCTTTTGGTTGTGCAAGGTGGTATTGGAATTATGCCCTTAATGCTTGTATCCAACACTATTCAGAAACAGGAAAGTCGTTAAAGTTAAGCGTTTACAAGGCTTACCTCCCACAATTAAAGGTCGAGTACCCTTGGTTGAAAGAGGATTGTTATTCTGCTGTTTTACAATGTGTAGCAATCAATTTAAACAAGGCTTATGCTAACTTTTTTGAGGGTCGTGCTAAGTTCCCTAGGTTCAAGTCAAAGCATCACAAGCAATCAATCCAATATCCTCAGAACGTTAAGATTGTGGGTGATTGCTTGGAGGTTCCTAAGATTGGTGTTGTTAAAGCAGTTTTTCATAGACTAATTGAAGGAAAAATCAAGACAGTTACTATCAGTAAAACACCTACAGATAAATACTTTGCGTCTCTACTTTGTGAAGTTGATGGTGAAGCGGGTCTTGTATCTGGTGACAAAATACTGGGCATTGATTTGGGATTGAAAGACTTTGCTATTATTCATGATGGCAATGAAGTTACCAAACATTCAAACCCAAAACACTTAAAGCGCCATGAAAAGAATCTAGCACGGAAGCAGAAAAAATTTGCTCGTAAGGTTAAAGGAAGCAATTCAAGAAACAAATACAGAAAACTCGTAGCGAAGGTTCACGAACGAGTATCAAATTCCCGTCAGGACTTCCTACATAAACTCAGTAGGAAACTGGTTGATCACAGCCAAATCATTGTTGTGGAGAATCTCCACGTCAAGGGAATGGTACGGAACCGCAAGCTATCAAAGTCGATATCCGACGTGGGCTGGGGAATGTTCGTTAATTTCCTGGACTACAAGTTAAAAGCCAAGGATGGTCAACTTGTAGAAATAGGAAGATTTTTCCCTAGCTCCAAAACCTGTTCATGCTGCGGTCACATTGTTGATGAGTTAACGCTTGATATTCGTGAATGGGACTGTCCATCGTGCTTTACGAGTCATGATCGCGATGGTAATGCAGCATTGAACATCAGGAAAGAAGGATTAAGGATATTGCAAAACAATGGTGAGACAGCGCTGCAGGAGGGTTTCCCTCCGCAGGCGACTGCGAACCCGAAGGGCGGAGGGAATCCCGTTATTGCTGATGGAGGCTGTGTAAGACCACCTACCCGTAAGGGCAAGGGGCAACGGTCAATGAAGTCAGAAGCCCACACCGTACCCGATAGGGTCGGTGTTGGGTAGTTCACTAAGCTAAAGGAGCAACAAAAATACTCATCTGGCGTGGCTGTTGGGCAAAGTAAGACCGCATATCATGGGGTAAATCAAGCAGGCGGTCTTGTCTGGCGTACCTTTTGCTTTAAGCGGTTAAAAATGCGGTTGATTAGTTTTGAATCCACAATGGGTTTGCTGATGCAATCGTCAGCACCCGCTGCAAATATCTGCTCAACAGTCTGTGCTTGTGTATGAACAGTCAAAAACAGCACTGGCAGCCCACTCCAATGCGGGTCGTTACGTACCACCTGACACAGTTCAATCCCATTGATATAAGGCATTTCTACATCTAAAAGCAGCAAATCTGGAGAAAATTCTGTCAGGACGTCCCAAAAACGTCGCGGATCACACAGAGTTGTCAGCTTAAATCCCTTTGGCTCTAGTAATTTCTGTATAACTGTCAGCACCTCTTGGTCATCATCTACAGCCATGACTCTTGCCTCACTAGTAGTCAGGTGTTGCAGTTCCTGAGTCACTAGCTGCAACACAAGGCTTGCAGGCATGGACTTGTGCAAAAAACCACGTCCGCCAGCTCGCACGACTTCTAGGCGCTCAGTAAAATTATTTTGGTCTGTAAAAACGAGTACTGGAATTGGCGGTGTTTGGTTGGACAATTCTGCTAGCAGCTTGAAACTGTCCTTAACACCATAAGGACAGCAAAGGTCGAGTAGCACTACATCGGGAGTGGAAGATGCGAATGCCTGCGGCACGGCTTTGCCGAACGCACTTCTGGCATCGGCAGTGTTTGTAGCAGTCTTTACTTGCATTCCTTGGGTAGCAGCTTCTTTAACCAGTTGCTCTACGACTTTAGGATCATCGCTAATCAGCAAAAGGACATTCTGACATTGCTTAGTAGAAACTGACTCAACATACGTTGGCTCAACCGGAGTTTGCTCTAGCTCCCGCTGCATCTCCATCACGAGTTCACACAGGTGTTGAGACTGAGCTTGGTCAATCGGTGTGCTGCCCTCAAGCATATGCTCTATCTCGTTAGCCAGTTGTGAACCTTTAGCAAAGCCAAAACTTCCCATTGCACCTGCCAGCTTGTGAGCTTCTTGCTTTGCATGAAGTCGCAGTTGAACATCAAATGTCCCCTCTGTTAAAGCATTGGTTGCTTGCTCCAGCACAGCTATGCGATCGCCAGCCCTAACTTTGAAATCCTCCCGCGCCTTGGCAACGGCTGCTAACATAGCTTGTTGCTGCGCTAAGAATGGCTCTTCTTCGGTTGTCTGAGAACTTTGCTCTTGGGGTAGAGGCTTCAGACGATAGCCCAATCCGTAAACCGTTTCAATCAAATCATAGTTAGCACCTGCTGCTTTGAGTTTCTGCCGTAAACTTTTGATATGAGACTTAATTGTGTTTTCTTCTGGCGGATCTTTATCAGCACCCCAAAGGTGATCGATGATGGCAATCCTGCTAAACACGCGCTGGCTGTTGCGTAAAAAAAGCTCCAGAATACTAAACTCTTTTGCTGTTAAATGTAGCACTTGGCTGCCATAAGTTACCTCACAACTACTGGGATCGAGGTGTAAGCTTCCCCATTTTAGAACAGGAGGTAAAGAAGAATTTCCCCGACGTAGTAAAGCGCGAATGCGAGCTGTTAACTCTTGAAAATCAAAGGGTTTAACCACATAATCGTCTGCTCCGGCATCTAAACCCATAACTTTATCAGTTCTACTGTCAAGTGCCGTCAGCAGAAGAATAGGCATCTGATAGCCCTCTTGACGTAATTGCCGACAAAGACTAACGCCATCCAATTTCGGCAGCATCACATCTAGCAAAATCAAATCATAGCTACAGACCTCTGCCAACTCCCAACCATCTTGACCATCAGCAGCAATATCAACCACATAATGTTGTGTGTTCAGAACTGCTGCAACAGCTTGAGCAAGCGAATGATCATCTTCAACTAAGAGAATTCTCATGTTGAGTATTTGCTTTTCAAAGCACCCTCAAGCGCCAATACTAATGGGTTATATCTTTCTAGAACCACCTGACATCTATCAAAGGTAAGGGAAGCTTTTGTATCCACGCACATAAGTGATTACCTTGTGATCTTTGTTACAACAGTCGTCTACTTTTAAAACATCTTATGAGCAGATAACCCACTTCCAAGCATTGTTATTGTGGAGAAAATGAACAACGTAAAAAGGCGCTTTGACCAAATATTCTTCATTTTTAAACCTGCAAAATCATTTTGAAAAAGGCGTTCTTAAGCAAGCATCGGCACGCTTGTTGAACGCTGTTAATTTCGTAACTGGTTCAGGTTGATGTTAGGTGGTATTAACACTTCGTTAACCGCATGGATAACACCGTTGCTTGCCTGGATGTTTGGCTGGGTCACACTCGCATCGTTCACCCCGATTTGATTGGTACCAGAATCAATTTGAATGTTGATAGGTCTGTCGGCGAGCGTTTTCAGTTGTCCACGCTTGAGTTGATCAGTAGTCACTTCACCAGGCACTACATGGTATCTCAAAATCCTAGCAAGCGTTTCTCTGTTTTCAGGTAGAAGCAATTTTCTGAACGTCTCTTTCGGTAAAGCAGCAAATGCCTGGTCTGTGGGAGCAAAAACTGTATAAGGACCTTTGTTTTTGAGAGTGTCCGCTAGACCTGCCCTGTCCAACACAGAACTCAATGTTGTGAAGTTTAAAGCAGAAAGAGCAACAATGTCACCAGGCTCAGTTGTAGAGGTCGTTGAAGTAGTTGCAGTAGTAGAACCACGATTATCTGACGTAGATGTCGTCATTGTTGTGGTTGCGCTAGCCGAACCACTAGTATCTGATGTAGATGTAGTCGTTGAAGTGGTTTGGCTCACCTCACTATTGCGACCCACAATGTAATTAGCTGCTGCAACATTGTTAGCAAGTGGTTGCACCCGTCCTTGCCGTACCAAGGCTTGATACAAGAGTGCTGCTGCTTCTGCACGCGTGAGAGTTCGCAGCGGATTGAGGGCTTGTACATTTGGATAGTTGACAACAATGTTTGCCTGTGTAGCAGCGGCTATAGGATTGATGGCATAAGCAGGTATCCATCCGACATCTTTATAAGAGGTTCTAAGAATCTCTTCAGGCGTGCCATTAACAGACAAGCCCAAGCCATTTGCTAAAGCAGTTATCGCCTGCGCTCTAGGAATGGGTTGCTCTGGCAAAAATTGTCCACCAGCGTAGCCTTTCATAAATCCTGTTTGAAAAGCTTCTTCGATTGCAGAAGTAGCCCAGTAGTTGGCAGCAACGTCTCTAAATCCAGATTCAGCTAACGGTCTAGTTTGGTTCTGCTCAAAAGCATTGGCAATCATCGTCGCAAATTCAGCGCGTTCCACAGGCTGTTCTGGTCTAAAGGTTCCATTAGGGAAGCCTGTAATTATTTTTCTTTCTGCTAGGGCTTGAATAAATGGTCGAGCCCAGAAATCAGGTGCAACATCAGAAAAGTTGACCGCTGCACCCGGACTAGGAGATGGACTGGGAGATGGAGAAGTCGTCTGAGCAATGGTGGGAGCAGTAATCACTATGGGAGCCATTGCACCAACTGTCATAGCAATAGATAGCAAGGTGCTACCTGATGACCAACGTAAAAAACTATTCATAGTTGAAAATATCCTCCAAATGTGGGGCTAGCTCTTAAGCGTTACCCCAAGTAAAACTGCTGTGTTAGGGTGTAGGAAAAGTAAAAAGTAAAATTATATCTTTTGCCTTTTAACTTTTTTCACTAGACCCGTCTCCAGAGGGGACTGGATACGTATATAAATCTTGGCTGTGCGTCACAGGATTTTATTTTGATGCAAAAAATTGATGCAAAAAAATGTAGTAATTCGGCAAAGCTGCATAACCTCTAGTTCTTCCCAACCTTATGAGAAGAAATAGGCATTGCACAATCACAAAAGGATTTAGTGATTTAATTGCTATATATTTCTTTCTAAATCATTTCAAATGTGCAACGCCCAACAATTAGTGAAAGAGGAAGTTGAAGTTAAGAAACGCCAGTTTAGTAACTTAGCTGCTTCTAGGAAAGAAGATATCTCTCAAAAGTGGAAAACTTGTGGAGAGTTGAGCAGTGTTGCCAAAATTGCTAATGACAAATTAACGCACTGCCAGCGAAAGCAGACAATCCTAAACAAGATGCGTCAGGATCTGTAAAAACCATGACTGGTAAATTAATTATTAATTTAATTTAAAGCTTCTCTTAGCAAATAAATGCTCAATCGTCATCGTCATCATCGTCATCGTCATCATCGTCATCGTCATCATTCTGTTGTATAGCTGGCGATAATGTAGGCGTGTTAGATATGGTTGGTGCTGTTGGCGACTGCCGTATTGTTGATGAAGGTTTTCGTAACATCGATAAAGCAATTACAGTAAAGATTATAGCTGTAACTGCTGCTATAACTAGGGTTATGACTTCAAGTTTTGTATGCCTGTTTTTATCCTCTGGTTTCATTGATATTTTTCCTTGAACAGTCGCAAATACATAGTTTAGATCGCAGGAAGTACAGTTAGACTTGCTTATTAAGCGCAATTGCACCACAAAACGGCAATATTATGGTTCCACTGACAATTTACAGCTATTTTCAGGTAAATAGACCACATTTGCCGTAGGGGCACAGCATTGCTGTGCCCTTACAGTGTGGTTCAAATACGTGAAAACTGCTGTAAACTAAACAGTATAGTTTGCCCTTGGTGACAGCTTCGCGCTTATCTACGCCAAAGAGGATGATTACTCAGAGTTTCCAGACATTTCGGCAAGGCTCTTGACAACTGCAACCAACTCAGCTGCCTTGATTGGTTTAGCTATATGTAGCTGAAAACCTGCTGCTTTAGCCTGTCTGTAATCTTCTTCCCTGGCATACCCCGTGAGTGCAATAGCCCTCAGGCGTCCGCCCATCTCTGAACCCAGTTCCCTGACTTTGCGGATGAACGTGTAGCCGTCCTCGTCTGGCATCCCGATATCACTCACTAGCACATCTGGTCTTAATTGTTCAAGCGCTGCAAGTGCTTCGCCTACCGAGCCAACAGCAATCACTTGCGCTCCACTCTCAGTAAGTACTGTGCTAATCCACTCCCGCACGTCAGCCTCATCATCCACAACTAGCACTTGCAAGCCGTCGAGCCTAGTAGGATTATCTAATGCTGGTGTGTCTTTTCCAACCATTGGCGGTTGTATTTGGTCTGAATTGCTGGTTTGAGCTTCTTTTGCTGAGGGGATGGCTAAGAAGGGCAGCATCACTGTGAACGTTGCCCCTTGTCCTATTCCGGGGCTTTCTGCTTGGATAGTACCGCCATGCAATTCTACCAAATGACGGGCGATCGCCAAGCCCAATCCTAACCCCTTATTTGACCGAGTACTTGTGCTGTCTGCTTGACGGAAGCGGTCAAAAACATATGGTAGAAAGTCAGGACTGATACCCTTACCCGTGTCGCTCACCTGAATTTGAGCATAATTATCTGTTGCTTGTTGTTCGCTACCACTAACCACTGACAATCGCACCTTAACCCGTCCGCCATCTGGTGTAAACTTAATGGCATTGGAAAGTAAATTCCACACAACTTGTTGCAAGCGGTCTGAATCACCCCAAATTGGTTCTACCGGGGTATCAAGCACAGACTCAAGTTGAATAGCTTTGTCATCTGCCGATGGTTGTACAACTTCTATCGCGTCTGCAATCACTTCCACTAGGTTAACCGAACTAAAATTCAGTGAGAGGTTCCCTTGAACAATACGTGAAATATCAAGCAAGTCTTCAATCAGTTGCATCTGCAAGTTTGCGTTGCGCTCAATCGTCTCAATCGCATCCCTCACCCTATCCTCATCTAGCATACCTGTTTGCAACATCCCTGCCCATCCAAGAATTGCGGTCATGGGGGTGCGTAATTCATGGGAAACTATTGCTAAGAAATCATCCTTTGAGCGGTTTGCTGCTTCTGCTTGACCACGTGCGGCTTGTTCACGCAGCAGTAGTTGATTGCGTTCTTCCTCAGCGAGTTTGCGCTCAGTGATGTCTTGCATAATTTTTGAGAAACCGCGCAGATTTCCGTCCTCATCCCGTAAGGCTGTGATGACACAATGCGCCCAGAAATATGTGCCATCTTTACGGATATGCCAGCGATTCTCCTTGGAAAAACCTTGAGCTACGGCTGTTCTCAGGACTTGCTCAGGTTGTCCGCGCTCAATCGCCTCCGGTGTAAAAATGTGCTCGAAAGGCTGCCCAATAATCTCTGCTTCTTGATAACCTAAAATGCGTTCTGCTCCAATATTCCAACTGACAAAGTGACCGTTCGGACCGAGCATGAAAATGGCGTAGTTTGTTACTCCTTCTATTAGCAAGCGGTAACGCTCTTCGCTTTGGTGTAAGCTTTCCTGAATTTTACGTAAGCGCTCGTAATTACCCTGAGCCTCTAGTGCATTGATTTCGGCTTGTCGTCGGGCATAGCGCAGCGCTGCATTTAGCGAGTTGATCAGCACTGCCACTAGCACGAACTGAACCAGCCCTATTATACCGGGCAAACTCACAGCCAGCGAATGTGGAAGTAAAAAGAAGTAAGCACAGGCTAAAGCAGACAGAACAGTTGCTACCAGCCCCGGTTCCATACCGCCATACCAGGAACTAACCATGACAGCGGCAAAAAACAGTGGGTAAATGCTCAGCTTTTGCAGCGGCCATAGCAGCCGTGTCAGTAGCAGAGCTAGTAAAACCGTTATGATAGCAACGCTATAGCGTTGTAGCCGGGAGCCCGTCAATTTCAGCATATTTTGTTCTCTCTGGTCGCTCCGGTGGTGTACTTAGGGCATAATTGGGCGTTCTCTATTTCTGCCCGAGTTTTCCACTTTTGCGCCCTAACTTTGAAGATGAATCTAAAAAACATGGTAGTCCTAAACAAGTCAGGGTGTATTCTTCCGGCAGCGATATCAAGAAGGCTGTGCTTTGTCTGATTCTTCCAAAGGTTAAAAAGCATATTGCAGCTTTTTCATATTTCATTCATCACAGCAGATGCCTCCTGAAATATTTAGAACTATCAGTCATTGTTGCTAATTTGGGCACTTATGAACACTCCAACACATTTTTTGCTACATAACTCAAGCAAGTCTAAAATGAAAACAACAATGAAACGATACAGGACTGAAACTGTTCAGCTTAACTCGCTAGCTGATTTGGATCGGATTGTATCTGAACAATTCAATTTACCTCTACGCCCATATTCAACAGATATGAGGGCAGCCTTAGAACTAGTTGTCTTTGCTTTGGAAAACTGTGAGCGTCCTCACTTTGAGATATACCGCTCTGAGTCGAATGCTTTCCCAGATTTACCCTTTGCAGTAAGCTTTGATCAAGAAGCACGGACTCATGGAAAAACCGCGCCAATAGCAATTTGCCATGATGCTCTCCATCGGCTTAAAGGAGTTGTAGTAACAATTTCTGGAAGTTACTATTGGAATCTAGACTAATCTATTTCACTACTTCCCCATGCTAACTATGGGGGGAGTAGTTGAAAACAACAACGAAGACAATAACAATAACAATGACAGCCAAGCAAATCCTAGTCATTGATGATGAAGATGACATCCGTAAATTAATTCAGACCTGCCTGGAGATCATGGGAGGTTGGCAGGTTCTGACCGCCACCTCAGGTAGCGAAGGACTGCTCTTGGCTCAGGCTACCCAGCCTGATGCTATCCTTCTAGATGTCATGATGCCTGATATGGACGGTCTGACTACCTTTCAACAACTACAAGCGAATCCGGCAACTCAGCATATCCCTGTCATTTTGCTAACAGCTAGGGGGCGCACCGCTGATCACCACCTGTTTGCTGGACTGGGCGTGACAGGCGTAATTAATAAACCCTTCAATCCTCATAAACTAGCTGACCAAGTAGCAGCAACCTTGAAGAATGTTAGGCTCAAGCTTAAGTAGTATTTTTTCCGCTATCCTTGAGTTCTCCACCATTGCTGCCTAATTTAAAGTTAGGTCTGGCTTACTGTTGAGTTAACGCAGGTTTTTCTCAAGTAAAAACTTTGATGTCAACAATGTACCACATTGTGTATTTAATTTGAAGTGCTTAAGGCGCTAAATCAAGCTAATTGCTGTAAATATAACAATTTCTCGGTGAAATCAATATTTAAATAATGCTATCTGAAGGTTTATATGTTGAATAATTTAGAACCTTTTTCGCATTCCCCAACTAAACAAGAATTTGCCGCTACTTTTCGTGTAACAAGTCAGATTAGCTTCTGGGTACAGTTAGCACTAGGTAGCGTATCCACGGTTGCTTTGTTGTTTGCGTCCTTTAGTCGTAACATCTCCAACAAAACCAATAATCCAGGCATTGACCTCGGCATATTTTTAGC
This sequence comes from Scytonema sp. PCC 10023, assembly GCF_963920835.1. Classification (NCBI taxonomy): domain Bacteria; kingdom Bacillati; phylum Cyanobacteriota; class Cyanophyceae; order Nostocales; family Scytonemataceae; genus Scytonema; species Scytonema sp. PCC 10023. The sequence continues at coordinate 10,946 of NZ_CAWUDP010000047.1, read as the reverse complement.
TATAATCAGCATTTTATTGCTGTGTTTCAGAGTCTATTGGGCTTTCCGTTACAGACGTTTAGCTAAACGTTTACAAGCACCCACACTTGAAATCAACCCTAATAAGGAAGACGTAATCCAAGTTTTACGAGTTGGATTAATCGTTAGTTTGGTTGGGCTATTAATAGCTTTTGTTGCATCTGAAGAGACAGTTGCCGTGGTACTGGCTAAAGCTCTAGCCCAACCTCAAGGAGTAGCAGTATATAACCCAGAAAGTGTTATTCATTCGCTGGATATTTTTGTCTTGCTAGCAAACGTTAATATGATTGGTGCCCACTTTTTTGGTGGATTGACTTTGCTTGGCTTACTCAATTGGATAGAGTAAAAGTGAAGCTTAGCATTGATTTCATCGACCAGCTATTCCTTTAGTAGTAATTGTGAGATTTTCCAGGAATTATGCACGAGTTTTCCACTATTAAAGTTTAAAGTCAGATGGTTGATGGTTCCTCGTTAGTTGTATTAAGTTGATCTGCTCAACTTTTTCTTAAAGTTCACATCCAAACAGTTTGAAGAGTCAAGAAAAACTTCTTTAAAGAATTCACTTAGAACTAGATAAACTAAACATCAATTTTGAGATGTTCGCTCAATCCTTTATACATTGTGTGAGGCGATATGGCTTTTGCTCCACTTAAACACGCTATTGGTGTATTTCCCAATCATCAAGAGGCAGAATATGCACTTCACCAGCTCAAAGATGCTAGTTTTTCTTTTGATAAAGTTTCCGTAATTGCCAAAAATGCCGACAGCAAGCTTAGAGGTGCTGACATAACTGATCCAAATGGAAACTTAGCTAGTGAAGGCGCTAAAGTAGGCGCAGTAACAGGTGGTGCAACGGCAGGTCTAGTAGGTTTATTTGAAGGGCTGGCTGTGGTGACTATTCCCGGAATGGGTCCCGCGCTTGCATTGGGAACTGTATTAGCAAATACCCTACTAGCAGGTGGTATTGGGGCAGCAGCAGGCGGTCTTCTCGGTAGTTTAATTGGTTGGGGAATTCCTGAAGAACAAGCCAAATTTTATAATGACCGGGTGTCGCAAGGTGATTATCTGCTGATAGTCGAAGGCACAGAACACGAAATTCGTCGTGCCGAAACCATTCTAAACAGTCAGAGGATTCAACAGTGGCGTGTTTACGACGCAGCAAGGAGTATTGGTCATTCTCAAATGAGCGTGAGTAGCCGTCAGCCAGGAATTGATTAATCCAAGCTCATCTGTTTGGAAAGCATCTACGCATCTACGCATCAACACAATTTGCACTTGCCTCAACGGAATTAATGACAAATTTTTGGAGATTCTACATGATGAATACACTTGATCAAAATAAGAGCTTTGCTCAAAAGCTGTGGAACGCCAAAGGGACTATTGCTCTGGCACTCTCCATAGTGCTGCTTCCCGCTTGTAATAACAACTTAGAGCGAGAGGCGGCAGTTCCAGAAACCAATGTCACCGCAGAAGAAGTTGCTGATAATACAAATCAACTGATTGGAAAAACCGTAACGGTGAGAAGCCAACCTATTAAGAAAATCGCTCCATCAACCTTTACCATCAGTGATAAGCAATTCTTTGGCAGCGAACCCATCCTCGTTGTCAATGCCTCGGGCAAAGTTTTTGCTCTGCCTGCTGACTCAAATACACCAGTTCAAGTTACGGGTCCGGTTCGCAAACTTGTTGTTGCAGATATTGAGCGAGAATACAATTTGGATTTAGATCCAAAGTTGTACGCAGAGTACGAAAACAAACCTGCGATTATTGCACAGTCGCTTGCACAAGCACCCAAACCGGGTGAAATTACCACCAACCCCAAGCAATACTACGGTAAAACACTAGCAGTCACAGGTGAAGTCGAAGACATTAGAAGTGCGAGCTCCTTCACTCTAGATGAAGACAAGTTGCTAGGTGGACAAGACTTGTTAGTTATACGTGCTGGTACTCCAAAAGGAACTGTTAATGAGGGTGAGAAGGTTGCTGTAACGGGTGTGTTGCGTCCGTTTGTCGTCGCTGAGTTGGAGCGAGACTATGACCTCACGTGGGATTTAACCTTGCAACGGAAGCTAGAAGCAGAGTACAGTAACAAGCCTGTACTAGTTGCGACAGAAGTTTATCCTTCAGCGATTCCGCAGTAAGCCAAGTATTTTGTGCGCAAAGAAACCTACTGCTTAAATTCTTCTCATGCTTGGCAAGATGTTTTGGATTATCATACTTTGACACTTTTTCACCATCGGTGACGATTGCAAAGTGCTTCAATCCTAAGTCAATGCCATAGATTTTATCTTCTGCCGTGGTGAGGTTCTCACCACGGCAGAAGGTAAAGGTAAGTATAGATGCAAAATATTTCCCTGATGGAGTTTTATTGACAGTAACAGTCTTGATTTTTCCTTTAATTGGTCTATGTATTTTGGCTTTGACCTTGCAAAACTTGGTTATAACACTCAGTTAACCATGCAGTTTCTTCCGCATCAACTTTAAGCTATTGTTAAGTTTATTAAAGAAATCTACCGTGAGAATGATCTTCTGAAAAGGGTAGGTCAGTATACTCCTCAATAGAGAAGACTTCATAACTACTATTATGGAATATTTATTTTTAGTGGCTGTGAAGAGTAGATTTTGTTTGTGTAAAATGTGTGCAACTAAAAAGAGTTTTATTCTCATTCTTTTCTGTCTGTTGACTGGATCTAGATGCACTTTACAAAACTCTCAAGCTAATACCTCGGTACAACAAGATATTCAAACTGTCGGCTGGGTAGAAAAAGGAAAGATTGCTGGGGTTAACAAAGAAATCAAATTTAAGCTTGATACAGGTGCAACAACAAGCTCTATCAACGCCGAAATTTTAGAAAAGCCAGATTCTAAATCAGAGTCTGGTGGCATGATTAAATTCCGATTCACAAATGGAGAGGGAGTTAAAGAGGAATTCGAGCTTCCTATTGTGCGATGGGTTCGTATTGAGAGCCGTAAAGCTAATTATATACGTCGTCCGGTAGTGCGAATGAAATTTTGTCTTGCAGGTCGGTGGATTGAGGAAGAGGTAAACCTTGCAGAGCGAGATGACTTCAACTATCCAGTCTTAATTGGACGCAATATGTTGAACAAGGGCCGATTGGTGGTGGATTCTTCTAAAACCTTTACCACAGACCCAACATGTTCAGCACAGGAGGCGCGCAAATGAAGCGTACTATTTATGCAGTACTATTAGCATTATTCTTAGCGGCAATTGGACTAAGCGTTTTTATCCACAAACTAATAGCTTCAGAGGTTCCGCTATTGCCCAATCAAGCCTTTAACAGTTGGTATGTTGAGGCGAAGTTATCTCTCGATTCACAACCATTACCGCTCTTAGCAGAAGAAGATTTACCTACGAAAATTGAGTTTTATCTTCCTCAAGACTCTCAACGTTACGAGATTGTTAAAGAAGATTTCATCAATGAAGGATTTGAGCGCCAGGTCGAGACTTTAAATAAATCAGGGAACCGGGAGGCAGTATTTACCAAGCAGGATGCGACTGACAGCAAGGAACTTCTTTTTTACCGAGCCATCATTCAGAGAAAACCTGGCGTGACACCGGGAAAAGAGAAAGTGCCGATTTCAGGACGGCGATTAGTTGATAAGGAGCTTGTGAGGTTTGGCGAAAATACCGAGAGATCTCAAGATAATTTGGAGGAAAATCTGCCTACTGCCGAGATTAATTCTCTTTTAAAAGAGGCTCAATCTGAGTCAAGCGACCCCCTCACCCTCGCAAAACAAATCTATCAACTGGCTCTCCGCCAAGATGATATTCGGGTTCAGGCAATCCGCAGAAACTTGAGAAAAGAAGAATCCACCGCACAATTAGCAGCGTTTTTGTTAAACCAAGCAAAGGTTCCGGCGCGGGTTGGTAATGGTATTTTCTTGAGGAGTGATGAAGTTTATTCAACTGATTTTATTCAGTGGTTGGAGGTTCAGGAAGGCGATCGCTGGCTAGCTTACGATCCGATTGACCGCAGTTTTAAAGAGCAAGATAGCTATCTGACCTGGTGGTATGGTTCAGATCGGGTCTTGCAAGCAAAAGGAGCAAGCAATGTCGATTTAGAAGTCGTTGTTCAGCCTAATACTGATAATGGACTGACGCGAGCAATTTTGCGGGGTAGGAGAGCCACAAATCCATTCTTAGAATACTCTTTTCTCCGGCTGCCTCTGGCAACTCAGCGAGTGCTTCAGGTGCTTGTCCTCATCCCCATTGGTGCTTTAATTATCTCCATTCTGCACCAAATGATAGGATTGCAAACTTTTGGTACGTTCACGCCGATCTTAATTTCTCTTGCCTTTCGGCAGACTGGAATCCTCGTTGGTATTCCCCTATTTGTTCTCGTTGTAATTATCGGGCTTTTGTTTCGCAGTTACCTGAATCGATTGCAGCTTTTGATCGTACCCCGACTCGCGGCAATTTTAACCGCAACCGTTTTGGTCGTCGGTTTGCTAGCAGTTCTGATGGAAAGTCTCGATCTCAGTCTGGGCTTGTCGGTTTCTTTATTCCCGATTGTAATTCTTGCCATGACAATTGAGCGAGCATCAATGATGTGGGAAGAAAATGGACCAACTGAAACGATAATTGCCGGACTCGGTACTGTTTTTGCAGCCGTTATCGGATATTTCTGCATGATTAATGATTATGTGGAGCATTGGGCATTTGTTTTTCCAGAACTGTTGCTGTTGGTTTTAGGGCTAAATATCTTAGTGGGGCGTTACAACGGCTACAAGCTAATTGAGTATTTCCGATTTTTGTCACTACAGAGACGGTTAAATCAAGCAAAGGGGTAAGCTGATATGTTTCCATTTTCACTTCGGCGTCACGGCATTCTAGGAATCAACGCTCGCAATTTGGACTATCTGTTCCCCACCAATCCGCGTCAGCTGTATCGTCTGGCAGATAGTAAACTAGAGACGAAAAAAATTGCTCAAAGCATTGGTGTGCCTACCCCAGAGTCCTACGGCGTAATTCGTTTCCAAAATGAGGTGAAGAAGCTATCAGACATTGTTGGAAAACACAAATCCTTTGTAGTGAAACCTGCTAGGGGTAGCGGCGGGGATGGTATTGTAGTGATTCAAGACGTTACAGATGAGGGGTATCGCAAAGCCAGTGGTTCAATTCTGAAATCGGAAGACTTACAGTATCACATTTACAACATCCTTGGTGGTATGTTTTCGCTGGGAGGTCAAACTGATGTCGCAATTATTGAATATGCAGTGCAGTTCGATCCAGTCTTTGATGAAATTGCCTACCAAGGTGTACCCGATGTTCGGGTGATTGTGTATCGAGGTGTACCAGCGATGGCAATGTTGCGCCTCCCTACGCGGGCTTCTGACGGTAAGGCAAACCTACATAGAGGTGGTGTTGGTGTCGGTATCGATCTTGCTACTGGTAAGACACTGGCGGGGATCCAGAACAATCGCTACATTGATAATCACCCCGAAACAGGATATCCCTTGCGCGATCGCCAAATTCCTCACTGGCAATCCATTCTGGATATGGCTACCAACTTAGGTGATAAAACAGAGTTTGGCTATCTCGGCGTTGACATTGTTTTGGATCGGGAAAAAGGTCCGTTATTGTTGGAAATCAACGCTCGTCCTGGTCTTGCCATTCAAATTGCTAATCGAGAAGGACTGATTGGGCGACTTGAAGCCATTGATTCTACCTTACCAAAACTTTCAGGAGTGCAAGAAAAAATTGCGTTTGCCCAAGAAACATTTGCAGTAAGAACGCCTTTACGTAGCAACGAAACGATTCTCAATGCTAAGGCTCAAAGAGTCTAATATCAATTCCTTAAATCTTAGAAACAAATGCGTTCTCCCCTACCCTCCTTAATAAGGGGGGTAGGGGAGATCATGTGTAGCAAACATTTAGGTAATCGATATAACTTGTACTACCTTGTACCTGGAAATTCTCCCAAACAGCAAGGAAATTCAACTGGTGGGATGACTGGTCAAACTCAACCAAAATGATCTCAGCATCGTGTCTAGTTGAAAGGAAAAAGTCGAACAAGTGTCAAGAGCAAGCTGCCTAATTCTTCTTATTATATCACTGTTTGGCTCAGTTTACTGTGGATTTGCGGACTTATACACACACTTTTCTGACTGGTAGTGAAAAATTATGCTTCAGTTAAGCGATAATTAAGTATTAGTTATCAGGTACAGCACGTCGATTGGTAAATCCCAACACTGTTTGGCTTAGATTCATCTACCTATAAACCCTGTTCAGACAAGATGTTTGGAGCTTCTAGTACACCTGAAATTCTCATAAACAAATTTTAACCAAGCCTTATTGTCTTGGGTAAACGCAAACGTTTACTGCCCAAGCACAGGAAGTACTGTAGTAACAAAGCGTCTCTAGCCCATGATTTTTGAGGGTTTTAGTCCCTTATTAGGTAGCAAGTTCAAGGAGGCTTTTCAGTGAAACTTCATCTCAGCAATCGGTCAAGTAGACTTTTATACTTATTTTTAGCGCTAGATCTTACTTTCATTGCTCTTCACATTATTTATACGTATACTGGGTTAATTTCAAATTCTTCTTTTTCAATTGAACAAGACCGAGGATATGCAGAAATATTTCAATACTTTAAACAATATTGGAGTGTTCTTTTATTAAGCATATTAGCATTACGCAAGCGTTCTTTTCTCTGTCTAATCTGGTCTTTGCTGTTTTTTTACCTATTGCTTGATGATTCGCTTCAAATTCATGAAAGGTTAGGCGGTTTTATAAGTGAGAAACTGAATTTTTCTAGCTGGTTGAACTTACGTCCACAAGACTTTGGGGAACTTACCGTATCTATTTTAGTTAGTTTGTTCTTTCTGATTTTTATCAGTATTACCTATTATTTCAGCGATCGCTTTTCTAGAAAAATATCCAAATATCTCATTATGGCGCTGTTTGCTCTCGCTTTATTCGGAATTGTAGTAGATATGCTTCACATCGCAGTCAAGTCTCCCTCCTTCTATACTTTACTTGGTCTTATAGAAGATGGTGGTGAGCAAGTGGTCATGAGTGCCATTGTTTGTTTCATCTTCTCACTGCCTGAGTGTTTGCCTCAAACCATTAGTGAAAACAACAGGTATGTAAAATAGTCAACAGGTAACCTCTACCTTCTTCCTTGTTCAATTGCTTTTTACGGATTTATCCTTCCAGGTACAAGATGTGAGCTAACAGAGACGCAAAATTGTGCGTCTCTACAATATTTAAAACCTAAAGGTAGTACGAACGGTTCCTACATAAATCGTGTCATTGTTTTGATTGTGTTCTGGATTGGTGACTATTAATAAGCCTGGAGTAATAGCAATATTATCAGTTGCTTGAAAGCGGTAAAAAAATTCTAGGTGTAAAGAGGTATCTTTATCGGTGTAGTTTGTTCCCCAATCATTACTAGTAACCTTTGGTGGTTGCCCAATGACAATGCCAGCTAAACTGTCTTCTTTCCCCAAATCGGAAAAAGCTAATGTCACGGCATAGTGGAAAATAGTTGCTTCTGGTTTACCTAACAGGTCAGTAGCTTTTGCTTCGGTAAGACCAACCCAGCCAGCTATAGTAAAATCAGAACTCACTTGAATACTTGTTTCTATACCATAAGAGTTGGTTATTATATAATCGCTTTCATCATCAAAAGGGTCATTTGCCAACTCGCTTCCTGTACCTGTATCAAGGTTGTTGTACGAACGTAAGTAAGTTAAGCCAAATTTGACGCGATCGATTGGCTCCAAAATCAATTGGGCGATAGCAGCATATTTGTCATTATCTTGTAGGTAAGCTAAGGTAATTTGAATATCGTCATGGGGTTCTAAAGCTAATTGGGCAACAACACCATCAGTCTCTTCATCAAGTACTGATTCAGAATCATCAAGCTCCTCAGCATTATCATCTCCAAAACCCAAGCTCAAACTGCCTGCATTGCTAAATTCATACTTAAGACGCACTACAGCCCCAAAGTCTTGTCGGTAAAGTGGACTATACCTGCCGAAACGCGAAATAGCCCCCCAACCACTACTACTAAAAGAACTGGTGGTGTTAGCGACTTGTCGGATGTCTGTACTATCTGTAGTGATGTATAGCTTTGCTGCTTCACTCAGAAAAAATCGGTATTCCAGTCGGTTAATGTCAAATTTGTTGTTACTATCGCCTTCAAATCCTAAACGTGCCATTTCCGTACCTGTGGCATCATCAAACCCAGGAGTGTTTTCAGCTTCTAAACGCACGAACAGGCGATCGCTTCCTGTAAAGCTGATATCAAAGTTTAGCCACACGCGATCGCTCAAAATTAGATTCTCATCCACTTTCTCGTCATCATCGTCAGCTTTTTGATTACCCCTAGCACCACTGAGGGCAAAGATAACTTCTCCTGTAAGCTTCGCAGTAGGTGAAAACTGCTGTGCTGCTAACTGGCTCGTCTTTACTTCTAAATTGTCTAGTCGTCTTTGCCAAGTTGCTAACTCTGTCCTAAATTCTGATTGCAACCGTTGTATTATGTCTAAGTCTTCTTGGCGTACTAAATCGGCATTTTCTTTGGCAGTTAATTCATTGACGCGATCGACAGCAGCCTTTAAAAGGGCAGCAAATTCATACCGAGTTATACTTTGATTACCCGAAAAGAGATTATCAAAGTCAGTGACAACGACTCCGTAACGCTTAATGAGAGACTTTAGCGCTTGAAAGCTCCAGTCAGTGTTTTTGATATCCGACAACTGGGAAACAGAAGTGACCTGAGTTAAAGTGCTGGAGATGTACCAATCGTTTTTTTCTAAGTATGACGTACTCTGTCCCATTGCTGTGGCACTCTCGTTCTTACCCATTGTATATCTAGAAAAATCAGCACCAAGAGTACTGTTTGTTAGCACTAAAATAACGCCCAGTGTAGTAGAACCCACATACAGAGCATTCTGAATAACTTTTGACATTATGAATGATTAAGTATGAACCATGGCTGAGGAGGCGACAAAATTGCCTGAAAAGCAGATCTGGTAAACAGTGTAGCGTTTTATGGTAAGAAAAGATATATCTGATTATGTCAATAAAGTCTATCTAATGATAATAGCTAGGATTAAAAAATTAGGTTTATCACTTGGGATCTGTTTCTTTCTCCAGGGTGTTAAAGTCACGAAGAGCAAAGGTTTTATCAGTTTTAATGTGGCTTGCAAATGGAAACGTAAAATCTTGGGAGTCGCTCCAGAAGAGGGATGGTTTATCTTAACAAATCTGCGCTCCGCGGAATTGAGCAGGCGATTGCCTCTGCTGGGATAGCTGCCTCGATTGCTTTCAGTACGTTACCAGTTTGTATATTAGAAGACAGTAGTGAGAAATCCGACCAGATGCACCACAATCAATTTCTATCGTTAAGAACAAAGGTTAATTTACACGGCTTTGGCGCTTCACTGAACCGTATTGATCTATAAATAGGTTTTCTTTCTCCACTAGTTTTCCACTTTTGGGACTTAACTTTAAAGTGTGGACAATTCCTCAATTCCTCAACTTAGTTGCTATGCTTGACTTCTTCTTGAAATTTCCATTTCAATATCTTGAAGTGTAACGAAAAGCTTTTTAAGCAATAAATTGAAATAAACCAAGCATAAATTTTTAAATGCTTGCTTGCTCAAGCATAACATCAAAGAGTATTAGTTATTCACAAATGAAAGTGATTAGCCGTAAATCAGGAATTAATTCATCAAGCTTGCTCATAACATTTTTAGGAGGCATCTATCAATGCGTACACCCAATAACTTATATCAAAAAAGAGTTGGGCTATTAGGAACAATTTTTGGGGGTTTGCTCATCAGTATCCCAGCAATTCCTCAAGCAGTTATAGCCCAGCAGCCTACTTCCAAACTTAACCCCTGCCCTACTATTTTTTACGAAGAACCACATAACAGTCGAGTTTTGGTTCCGCAAGGTTGCCCACCAAATACTGCAACTTTCAGACTGAGTGGACAAGGGGGAGTTGTTGTAAAACCAAGAATTTTGGTTCAGCCTCAGGGCTTACCTGTTAATCGCCAACCAATACCTTACCCAGAAAGCCGACAAGACCCCATTGCTACCGTCATGCCAACAGCAGGCACGGTAAATGTGAGATTGAAAAACAACACTAACGCCCGCATTACCTATCAGGCGATCGCACATACCCAGCCCCGAATTCTTCCAGGTAGAGAAGAAATTGTCCTGCAAGACTTACCAACGCCTGTGACAATCACGATGGTACGTGAACATGGCGGACTGGTCAAAGTCATGCCCCTATCTAAATCTGATTCAGGGGTGTTGGCAGTTTCGCTGGATGAGAAGACTACTCCCGATAATAACCAGGGTGTGTTGAGAATTCAAAGGGATGGTCAAGTCTTTTTAAACTAAGTCTGCATCTGCATATATATCTGCTCTCGAATTACCTCTGAGCAGATATGTATGCACTTGCCTAGACGGAATTCCTGGCAAAATTCATTTATATTTTTCTTGACGTACTCCTCGGCATAAATGTACGAGGATTCTTAAAAGATGTTCCAATGTAGGCTAAAGCCATACATTTCCACCTTAATTCCTGTTTCTTAGACTCTTAGCTAGACTGAAAATCAGTCCCCGCCAGACCCTCCGGGTTCGCCAGTCGCCTGCGGAGGGAAACCCTCCCGCAGCGCTGGTCTCACCGTCTCCACAAGCATTTTGGTTTTACGTCCACGACGCGTCCCACCGCAGACTATGGTACAGCCCTTCATACTACGTTTCTACCCAAAGGAGTCCAGTTATGGATATCCTGTATGGGTCGCCACCCAGTACCTTCAAGAATTATACCAGAGAAACAACAAGTTAAAACTTGTTGTGTCGGGTTTCATCCCCTGGCTTTTAAGCCTTGTCATTACCAACATATTTTAAAGTGAGGTAGGGGTGTAATAGAGTCAGAGTATGAAGT